>JAITTA010000209.1 GCA_031287395.1 Dysgonamonadaceae bacterium
CAGGAGGAAGCATGCTGGCCGGATTGTTTATTTTGCCAGTGATAGCGCCCTGTTACTAAAGTACTTCTGGAAGGGGCACTCCCAGGAGAGCCGGCATAACAATTTGTAAAGTAGATCCCGTTGGAAGCCACTCTGTCGAATCCGGGAGTTTTAACAAAACGGCTGCCGGCAAAACTGGTATGTACATAGCTTTGATCATCGTTGATCGCGAATAAAATATTCGGGCGTTTTGCAGGTACTTCTATTCCTTTGCATTCGGAGAATATCCCCGAACCTAATGAAATAAACACTACTTCGGTTATGTATTTCATACGATAATAATTTGTTTTTTAATGGTCGCATGGAACTCGCATGACTTTTAATCTCATGGACTTGAGTGATTTTGTAAAAATCATGCGTCGTTTCATATTTCTGTTATTTCACTTTTCTGTACAAAAATACTTAATTACCCTCGTAAACCAAAGGAGGAATGTTCTTTTCCGTACCGGGATATCCCTTATTCTGATTGATTATTCCTCCGGAATTTGTATTGATCGCATAAGAAGGAACAGGCCAGAATATGTGAAAAGGCGAGCAGGTAAAGTAGTTACCGTATGGAGTCCGGATCCCTTTATTATAAAATTCACTGACTTCCACTACCCTGTCATACCAGAAATTATCTTCCGTCAGTCTATCCATGGTATACGTCTTTCCGTTATAGCAAGGTATTCCAGTCCGGGCATAAGTGATAGCTATTCGTGTTAATTCTACTTTGCGCGGTTCTTCGTAATAAAGTTCTCTTGTCCTTTCGTCCAATACGGCGCTTATCTTTTGTTCCTCAATATCTGCAGCCGAATACATGTATTGTGCATTGGCCCTTTTCCGTATTGTATTTATATCTTCGGCGGCCTTTTGCCATTCTCCTTTCCATACATAGGCCTCTGCCCTGAGTAAATAGGTTTCGGCTAAACGGAAAATATAGAAATCACCCGGTCCCCCCTGCGGTTGTACGCGGTCCGGGTCCGGAACCCATGTCTTGTAGTGCGGCCAGTTGAACCAACATCTGATGGTGTCGCTACATAAGATAACTCCCCGGTCATTATACAACTGGAGATTTTTTCCATACCATTCGTTTCCATTTTTTTTCAGTGCGGGATTGTTGTATACCAACATTTCCATTGTCATCCAGTTTCCATTATCCGTCCGGTGCCTGTAATCAGAAAAATCCTCTACCTGGTTGATGGTCCACACACCTTTTTGTGCATACCAGGTAGGACGGATACGGGCAATCCCTCTACCATATTTTTCCACAAGGCCTATTTCATTTTTAGCTGCATCCGACAAGCCGTTTGCTCCGTTGGGAGTTTTAATAATTCCTGTCAGTCCATAATAAGGAACCGCATTGCGCATAATAAAGGTACCCGAAGTATTTCCTTCCATACCATATCTGTCGATGGCTAATAGCAAACCTTCGGTGTTTTCTCTCAGGCTTTTATTTTCAATACGGAACATATCCCAGATCACATCCTTGTTGGTAATTCCTTTATCTGATCCAAACCGTTCGGTGCAGAGTTTATGAGTTCCACTGTTTATTATTTCGGTTGTTATTCGTATAGCATCATCAAATCTTCCTTCGAGCAAATAGTATTTGGCGAGTAAATGCTTGCAGGCCGCATTGGTTACTTGTCCGCCATTTATTTTATTTGCTTCGGGAACATGCTTTGCGGCAAATTCAAGGTCTTTTATCATTTTCAGCCAGATGGATTCTTTCGTGGTAGTATAATAGTCGACTTTGGGCTCGTCGAGTTCTTCCAAAACCAAAGGGACATCTCCATACTGCAAAGTCTTCATGTAATAGCGATAGGCTCTTATAAAATAAGCGCCACCCAACAGTGCATTCTTCGATTCTTCCGATTTGAACGTAGCTTTATCAATTCTGTTTATAATCGTATTACAATTTTTAATGTTGATGAAAGAATTATCCCAGTACCATCCAATTCTGGTGTATGCTAGATCGTCGTTTGTTCCATCGGGAAGCATCTGATTGTTCAGATCCTGCCATGGTGTTGCTTTATCCGTTGTGCCATCTACAGCTATATCCGAATATTTCATATTCGTACAGAATGGAGCCTGATCGGTACAGAATTCCCCTCGGAAAGTTGTTAATGCTTTGTCCAATACCGCTTGCAGCCCTACTTCATCGGTCAATGCATTTTCGGGAGCATAAAAAGACAGAGGGTCTGGTTCCAGGAAATCCGATCCGCATGAACTGAACAGACAGATAGTGAAAAATAGTATCCCGGTTTTATATTTCATGGTAGTTTTCATGTTTTTGATATATTTTAGTTTACAAATTAAAGTGTCATATTTACTCCAAAGGTGAATATTCTTTGTGCACGCATTCCGTCTTCAGGGTCGCCAAATTTCCATTCCTTTGCCCACACCGCAGCATTCTTTACATTCAATGTAAATTTGAGATTTGATATAGGAGTTTTATGCAAAAATTTAGAAGGAACTTTATAAGCTAAAGCTATATTTTCCAAACGTATATAAGACTTATCGAACCATACCGAATAACCGACCCCTTTAGCAGGAGCAGACCTCAATCTGGCATAATTATCCAACTGATTTTCAGGCGTCCAATAGGGGATATCCCTGGAGTTGCAACGATCTTCTATATGGTCCGCGTGTTTTGCCAGGTCATAACTTCCCTTATGTCCCCAGAGAGAATACAAAATGAAAGATAATTCAAAATCTTTAAATACATTGAATGTGTTGCTCAATGTCCATGAGAAACGCGGTGTTATATGTCCTAAAAATTGTTTATCATCATCCGTCAAAAGTCCATCCTTATTTACATCTTCCAGCCTGAAATCACCGGGAGCCTGATTCCATTTGGCAGCCTCCTCTTCCTGTCCGGTCTTCCATGTACCCAGAATCTTATAATCCCAAATCACATCTTTAGCTTGGCCGATAAACCAATTGTTCGCTTTATCATCCGGTTCTTTCTGTCCGGTGAGGTTACCGTCTTTGTCAAAGACGTCATACTTTTCGCCGGTTATAGTAATGATCTTGTTCCTGTTTAAAGAGAAGATCAGATTGGATGTCCATTCAATATTATGCTGTTTTATATTTGTACTGGTCAGAGAAAGTTCAAATCCCTTGTTTCTTATTTCGCCCAAATTAGCATAAACTCTTTGGAATCCGGTGATTGTCGGTAGTTGCCTGTTCACCAATACATCTGTGGTCGACATATAATAAGTTTCTATGGTTCCGTTTAAAATGCCATTGAATAGTCTGAAATCCAAGGCAAAATTATAAGCTTCGGTTCTTTCCCATTTGAGTTCTTTATTTCCCATCGTATTTATTTCCAGAGTAGGAATTGTGATCGGATTCCCGTTTATATCTGTGTTTAGTGATTTTCCCGAAAGAATTCTTGATAAAGCAGCATAGTTTGCGATATCTCTGTTCCCGTTTACTCCCCAGGAGGCTCTTAATTTGAGATAATCAACAAACTTCATTTTAAAAAACTTTTCTTCTGAAAGTACCCATCCCAAAGCTGCGGCAGGGAAGGTGGCATATGGATTGGAATATCCGAACAGGGAGGACCCGTCTTTCCGTATCGACAAGGTCAGTAAATATTTATTCAAAAAACCGTAGTTGAGTCTGGCCATCAAAGCATCTGATGTCCTCACCTGATCATCACTCGAAATTTCCGGTAAATTTCCTATAGACATATCATGATACCCGAGTATGTCGCTTGGACTGAAATTCTGGTTATTCATTTTCTCCGTATCAGTACGGAATTTTTCGGCGTTTGCCAGCAAGGTAACATCCACTTTGTGATCCTTTGCAAAGGTTCTATTCCAATTTATGATGTTATCCACCTGCCATTCTCTCCTTAATGAGTTTTCACGCGAAGCGCTCCCCCCGAACAATCTCCACTGCGGATGTAAAGATGAATCGTGTGTGTGGTTGTGATAAAATACAAACCGGGTTGTATAGTTTAAAGTATAAGTAATCCCAAATGGTAAATCCACAGTTGCATAGATTTTAGGGAACAATGTGAAGTACTCTTGTTCCCGCGATCTGTATGTGAGGTTTAATAACGGGTGAGTTGCCTGAATGTCATCATTCGGATATAGTTTTAATGTTTCCCCTTCCTCCTCATAAAAAGAACTGTAAGGAGTTAGTTTTGTATACTGACTTTCGTTTGCGGGAACAGAACTTTCGTCCCGGTAGGAGAACTGTGTATTTAGTCCCACTTTTAAAAAGCTGGCAGGTTTCCCCTCTACATTGACTCTTGAACGTATGGTAGAAAATTTGTCTCCTTTGACCAACGACTCGTTTTTCATATACCCCAATGACCAGTAATAAGAGAAATCTTCTTTTTTCCCGGAAAGGCTCAGGTTATAATCTTGCCTTAAACCTTTATGGAAAATATAGTCTTCCCAGTCAATACTGTTTCCTGCTTTGTAGTTCTCTATTTCCAATCCGGTTAGCCGCAGACCCGACAACCAAGCATCCACAAGATTGTCTTGGGTGGTGCTATGGTAGGCCATCCATTCATCCAGGTATTGAGGATCTATTGTCCGCGGGTCATCAAAGGGACTCCAGGGTGTTTGAGGTACGGTAGCGCTATAGACTGATTTAAACATATCGGAACGCCATCTGATAAATCCATCTTTATCGTAAGGTTTTACCCTGTTTGCAGCAGTCGCCATTCCTAAATTTCCGCTAAAGTTGATAACAGGTTTATTGGTATTCCCTTTCTTTGTTGTAATAGCAATCACTCCGTTTGTAGCTCTTGAACCATAGACCGCAACAGAACTTGCGTCTTTCATTATATCTAATTTGTCAATATCATTTGGATTTATATCCGAGATGTCCCCATTATAAATAACTCCATCAACAATGATCAGAGGGCCCGATCCGGCGGTCAGCGTATTATCACCACGAATCATCATATCACTGTTTCCTTTTGCCGACACAGAATATCCGACACTCATCCCCGGAATACTGGTACGCAATAAGTCACCAACAGTAGATGGTGAATAGTTCTGCATATTTTTTGCGTTAATCTGCGAAATGGATCCTGTCAGGTCACTTTTCTTTGCAACTCCATATCCTATGACAACTACTTCGTCGAGGAGTGTCTGGTCTTCCTGCATGGTAATCTTCAAGTTTGTACTCTCGCCCAGTTTTACTTCTTGCGACGTATATCCTACATAAGATATCGCCAGTATGGAACCGCCGGATGCTTCGATCGAGAATTTTCCGTCGGTATCCGTAGCCGTTCCGGTCCGACTGCCTTTGACGATGATGTTTGCGCCGATAGCCGGTTCTCCGTTACTATCAATAACGATTCCCGAAAAGGTCTTTATACTTTCCTGTTGCAGTTCTCCTTTATCCGGAACATTCTTTTTGTGAATCATCACCATCTTGTTACGGATAGTAAAATCCGTGTTTTCGTCCAGGATGGCGGATAATACTTTATCTACCGGCGTTTCCCTGAATGATTGGGTAATTAACTTGTTTCCGTTGATGTCCTTTTTGTCGTAAATAACGGATAGACTGGTTTGCCGTTCGATTTCTTTCAATACCTTACTTAACGGCGTTTGGGTAAATTCTTTCGTTACCGACTGCCCGGAAACAGAGATGCACAGGAACAGTCCAAATAGAAGGAAAATGAATTTTCTTTTACAAAACTTGTTTCTCATTAGTACTAAATTATGTTTGTTAAACAATTATTTAAACATTTTCTATTTTTTTGACACGTAAATCGTATCGTTTTTACATTTGTATTGAATGGATGCTACTTTCGATATGCCGTAGAATATTTCATCGATGGTTTCCCTGTTATTAAAAGAAACGCTAAGCAACAAGGTATTCAAATCAATTTCCGGATCGATCTGTATTCGTACATTGTACCGGCGTGACAGGCGGTTGAACAAGTCGTTGAGCGTTATTTCATCGAATTCTATCCGGTCTTCCGTCCATGAACGGTATTGCGCCGTGTTTGAGTGTTGACGGTGAAGCGTTTTTTCCTGTATGTCGAGCAACATCGTTTCTCCCGGTTTCATGTCAAATTCTTTACCGTTATATCGTAACGAAATAGCGCCTTCCATCAGTGTCGTGACGGCGTACTTCTCGTTTTCGTAAGATGAAACATTGAATTTGGTACCTTTCACTTCAATATCGTAATCGTGGAGCCTGACGATGAAAGGTTTATCGTTTTGTTTTTTCACTTCAAAATAGGCTTCGCCGGTGAGCGCTACCGCCCGGTCACGAATATTGAACTGCCCGGTGTACTGGATCCGGGAACCTGAGTTAATCCAAACCGTACTGCCGTCGGGCAGATGTAGTTTACTTTTTTCTCCCATCGGGACTTCAACAGTAAAAATTTCCTTGTTATTCCTGATGGTCCATTCGTAAACACCGATTGTTGTTGTTATGAGTAGCAAAGCAATTGCGGCAGCAACAGCGATTTTCTTCCAAACAGGAATTGTGCGACTAAATCCGGTCTTTTTAGCAATATTTTCCCTTGTCCGTATCCGGTTTTGAAGCAGTTGCCACTCCTTGTCAACTACCGGTTCTTTTTCTTTCGATGAGATCCATTCTTTTTCCCATTGAATGTATTTTTCCCTGTTTGCCTTATTTGATATGAATGCGAACAGGACCGGTTCATCTTGAAGCGAAATTTTTCCTTCCCAATAAATTTTTGCCAAACAATGGATTTTTTTTTCTTCGGTTTGCATCATTTTTTCTTTCTTATAGGATGTAACGATTGAGATGTTTCTTACCCTACTTCATAAATATAAAAAAAGCAGAGATTTTTTATTCTCTGCTTTATTAAATATTTTATAAGTATTCATTATTTTGTTATTATCCAGGCAATTATCATAACATAAACATCCAACGGATATTTGTTTTTAAAATGAGCGGAAAAATCGGATAATGCTTTTGAGATGTGGTTTTCGACCGCTTTTACCGAAATATTCAATTTTTCTGCAATTTCCTTGTTTTTCAGTCCTCCGAATCGGCTGAGGATAAATACCTCTTTGCAACGGTTGGGCAAATGATCTATCACATGACGGATTTGTTCTTCCAGTTCCCGGTATAGTGTTTCATATTCGGTATCGCAGGTGAAATCGACATGATACAGTTTCTCTTCTCCTTCAATACTTGCCAGATATTGGATACGGTGCTGTTCCACAATAGCCGCGTGTTTCAAGTAGTCCAAACAACCGTTGCGTACCATCGTAAATAGCAGGGAAAGAATAGATATGGATTTCAATGTTTCCCGTTTTTCCCATATTTTTATAAAACATTCCTGAATAATGTCCCGGATCACTTCGCGGTCGTCGATGAAACGGGCGGCATATCCGCAAAGACGCAAGTAGTAATTCTTGAACAGATATTCAAAGGCGGCGTTATTACTTTTTCTTATCTCTTCAAGCAGGACGTCCCGGTTTGAAAAATCAATCATTCTCTCGGTCTTTGATTGTTTTAAAAAAAACAAAGGTAGGGAAAAGATTTGTAAATTTCCGGGATGAAATAAATTTTTCGCATTTTGCGAAATGATGTATACCTCAAAGTTTGCAGGAAATTTTTTATTGATTTAATGCTATCTTTGCAGGATTATCAAACTTAGATATTCTATGAATTTGTTTTTTATTCTTGTAATATTCGTCCATACGCTTGCGAATTCGTATATTTTTATCCGGGGTTGGCAGGCTTTACCGCCGTCGTTGGTATTAAAAATCGTTTATATTGTCCTCTTTATTTTCCTGTATAGCGCTTTTATTATTGCGATGGCCGGCAGGAATACCTTATCTCTTGGTTTTCAGAAGGTATTGTATTCTGCAGGAACTTCGTGGCTGGCCTGGATGCTTTATCTGGTTTTATTTTTCCTGTTGACCGACGGCGTTCACCTGTTGAATCGTTTTTTCCACTTTTTACCGGATGTTGTCGGAAATAATCCGAAGTTGTTTCACCGTATCCAGGCGTTAGGTGGAATTTTATTGGTCTTGATTCTGACGACAATCGGGTACATTCGTTTTTCAAATCCGGTGGTTGAAACAATTCGGTTACAGGTAAGTAAAAAAGCCGGTTCCCGGAAAAATCTGCGGGTAGTGGCATTCAGTGATGTTCATTTGGGCCTCACGGTTGACAAAAATCGGTTATCCGGATATGTGGAACTGATAAATAAACAGAAACCGGACATTGTTTTGATTTCGGGAGATTTAGTGGATAATAACCTCCGCCCGTTGAATGAAGAACGAATGCATGAAGAACTCAATCAAATAGAGGCTCCTTTGGGTATTTATGCCTGTTTGGGAAACCATGAATACCTGAGTGGCATTGAAAAGAGTCTGGATTTTTATTCCAAAACGAAGATCCGTTTGCTGATCGATAGAGTCGTCCGGGTTGACGATAGTTTTTGGGTCATTGGCCGCGACGACCGGATGAATGCCAAACGAAAATTATTGTCGGAATTAGTCGGAAGAACAGATACGACTCAACCATTGATTCTTCTCGATCACCAGCCGTATCATCTGGAACAGGCAGAAAAAAACGGCATCGACCTGCAAATTTCGGGTCATACCCATAACGGACAGATGTGGCCGCTGAATTTGCTGGTAAATAAGATATACGAGTTGGGTTACGGTCTTAAACAAAAAGGGAAAACACTTGTTTATACGTCATCGGGATTGGCTTTGTGGGGCCCTCCGTTCCGCATTGGAACCCAATCCGAGTTAGTTGTTTTTGATATCTGTTTTGAATGATTTTTTTTATTCGTTCCATATTTCCTCAAATCCTGTTGAATGCTTATTTCATTCATTGTATCAGGAAAAGTAGTGTTATCCCGTCCCGGTTGAAAGGGGTATTGTATTTCATTTACGTTGCGGAGATTTTGCTTTATTTTACCGGATTATTTGCCGGAGAACGTTTTTCGGTAGAAATTTATACCCTCATTCAGAAGATCAATGGGGTATGGGTCGTCGGGCATGTATACCTCTGCTTGTTGCTGATCCTTTTGGGGATAGTAAATTTCATCGATCGCCGGTATTTCTTGTTTCAAAAATTCAAGAAGCGATCAGTGCGGCAGGTAAAATTTTATTGTTTCCTGATTCTTTTGGTTTTTATCGGTTTCCGGATATACATGAGTTCTGAGGACGCCTTTCATCCTGAAGTGAAACAAATTCCCTTTGAATTTAATAAACCGGGAGAGTCGTCTGCAAAACCGAAAAAAACTTACAGGATATTGGTAGTTTCCGACTTGCATTTGGGATATATAGTCCATTCGGAAATGTTAAAACAATATGTCGGATTTATGAATGACCTGCATCCGGATATCGTAGTGATAGACGGTGATTTGGTCGATTATACTTTACGTCCGTTGATTACCGGAAAAATGGATGACGAGTTGCGTAAAATCAAAGCTCCGAAGGGAGTCTTTTTCATTCCTGGGAATCACGAGTATAAGTTCAACTCGGAACTGAAATTGGATTGGATTTCCAGAGCCGGTTTAACCGTCCTGAAAGATTCGGTAGCAAACATCGATCATTGCTTGTACCTGATCGGGCGTGACGATCGTTCCAATAAGAACCGTCTCCGTATCGAAGAATTAATATCTAAAGTCGATCCGACAAAACCTTGTATATTCCTGGCGCACCAACCCGGCGATATTCGGGATGCCTATCGCTATGGAATCCCTCTGACCGTGTGCGGACACACCCATGGCGGACAGGTCTTTCCCATGAACCTGATCAGTCGTTTTTTGTATACCAATTCCTATGGTTTGCAGAAAAAGGGAAAATCCTATTCTTATACCACTTCCGGTCTTGGACTTTCCGGTTTTCCCATGCGTATCGGCTCTCATTCCGAAGGGATCATTTTTAATATTGAGATTTATTGATTATCTTTGCGGGAACGTTTTACGTTTTTTTTGTGCGTGAGCCAAATGTATAACGCAAAACGTATAACGTAAAACGTAAAACTTAAGACTTAAATGATAACGATAGACCAATTACGTGAAGTATTGGAGCGTGAGTCCGCGCTGAGGGGGTATCTTTGACATCGATTCAAAGTTAATCCGACTGGAGGAGGAAGAACTTCGTACGCAAGCTCCCGATTTTTGGGAAGATTCCAAAAAGGCGGAAGAGCAAATGCGTAAAATCCGTGAGATTAAATCCTGGATAGAATCTTATAACGAGATTAAATCGGCTGTTGACGAGTTGCAATTGGCTTTCGATTTTCAGAAGGAGGGTATTACTACGGAAGGAGAGGTTGATGAGGCTTATAAGCACGCCATCGTCCTGGTTGAAAATCTGGAGTTGAAGAATATGTTGCGTTCGGAAGAGGATCATTTGGGCGCTGTGCTGAAAATCAATGCCGGAGCCGGGGGAACGGAAGCTCAGGATTGGGCGGAAA
>JAITTA010000011.1 GCA_031287395.1 Dysgonamonadaceae bacterium
GCTCTTCCGATCTAAACTCTCTTGTAATAATACTCATTCCGGTCGTCCAGATTAAAAAGCTGGTATCCGGATAAAGCTCCGGTTGAAAGCTCGTTGTAAACGCTTACAGGCATATTGACAGGAATGCCGTGGATTCCTATTTCCAGGATGATTAAGCCTTTTGCCGCATTTCCAACGTCTCCTCCATACGGGCGGATTCCCGCTCCGGGAACTTTCAAAACAGCCGGATATTTTCCGGGAGCTTTGGGAACACATAAAATTCCATATATACGGGATCCCCAACGGTAATTTTGTATTCCAACCTGATATACATTGACTTTATCCGTGCAACGGTCCGGCAAAAGGGTCAAAACAGGATCGAGTGGAATTTTTTCGTTTTCGGCTTTTGCTTTGTCCCAGAAATCTGTAAAATCGGGCGGGAGGGTAGTGGTAGGCTGTATTTTTTCAGGATCAAAACCTGCTGTGGCCCGGCCTTCATATTCCCGTCCGTTGTATTTGACATAAGCCAGAAAACGCAGAAATCCGGGATTTTTCATGGTTCCCGCATCGACCGTCGCTTTCCCGTCCTTTAGCGTGATTGTCTTTGATTCACGCGCGGGCATCATGTCTTCTGAAATCTCATAACGTAGTTCGATATTTTTTAACAAGACATCTTTTTTGGCTACTTCAATGAGAAATTTTACTTTTTCTCCTGTTTTGTATGTCCAATTGTCATGTTCGGGAGCAATGCTCACTTCAATCAGGCGTTGAACCGGTTGCGCCGCTATCGGAAATGTTGTCGTGAACAGTGTGAAAAATACACTTAAAAGCAATCTGGAAGAATAGAATGTCGAAAAAGGTTGTTTCATAAATTTATCTGAGGTATTTATAACTTAATGAGACAAAATTAAGGATTTTTCGGAACAATTGCAAATTTATTTTTAAAAGTTTTTTAAGAGAAGCAGATTCCCGTTTTTTCAGTTTTATAAAAAGTCAGAATAAGTTCGTATTTTGGATTCGGGAAAAAACATTACCTTTGGGGGGAATTTTTATTTGACTGTGAAGAGAAATAAACCCGGCATTCAGAGGACTTTGTTTCCTCGTACTTGGAAAATAAATAATACAAATTAATTTAAACATATTATTCAGAAGATATTAATAAGCATGGAAAAACAATTGTTTTTAGGGGATGAGGCAATCGCCCAGGCCGCTATTGATGCGGGGTTATCGGGTGTTTATTCTTATCCCGGAACTCCTTCAACAGAGATTACCGAATATATTCAAGCTTCTGCCGTTGCACGGGAACGGGGCATTCATTCCCGTTGGTGTACCAATGAAAAAACGGCTTTAGAAACGGCTTTAGGAATGTCGTATGCCGGAAAACGCGTACTTTCCTGTATGAAACATGTCGGTTTAAACGTAGCTGCCGATGCTTTCATGAATATTGCCATGTCGGGCATCAACGGAGGGATGATTATTGTTACGGCGGATGATCCTTCGATGCATTCTTCTCAAAATGAACAGGACAACCGGGTTTATGGAAATTTTGCCATGATTCCTATGTTTGAGCCTTCCAACCAGCAGGAAGCATACGATATGGTTTACGACGGTTACGATTTTTCCGAAAAAACAGGATATCCGGTATTGTTGCGTATCACTACGCGTATGGCTCATTCCCGTTCGGGAGTTACGACCCGGGAACGAAAACCTGAAAATAAATTGAATGTTCCGGGCGATGCGCGTCAACGGTTTGTGTTGTTACCGGCTAATGCCAGGAAGCAATTCAAGATATTGATATCGAAACAAGACGAATTTGTAAAAGCTTCCGAAGAATCCAAATACAATCGGTATTTTACCCCCCAATCTCCTGATCCGAAATCTTCTTCAGGTGTAAAACTGGGGATTATCGCTTGTGGTATTGCTTTTAATTACTTACAGGAAAATTATCCGGATGGTTTCGAACATCCGGTGTTGAAAATCAGCCAGTATCCGCTTCCTGAAAAGCAATTGACACGCTTAGTGGATGAGTGTGACGAAATTTTGGTATTGGAGGATGGATTCCCTGTTGTGGAAGAGCAATTAAAAGGGTATTTAGGCCGTGGGATTCGAGTTCGCGGACGTTTGGACGGCACCCTCCAGCGGGATGGAGAACTGAACCCTGATAAAGTAAGAAAGGCATTGGGAAAAGAAGTCCAATCCTATTATTTCATTCCGGAAGTAGTGGAAATGCGTCCGCCTGCACTTTGTGTCGGATGCGGTCACCGGGATGTATATGAAGCCTTGAATGAGGTTCTGAAAGAATACGAAGCTCCTAAAGTGTTCAGCGATATCGGTTGTTATACTCTCGGAGCCTTACCGCCTTTCCGTGCCATCGACACGTGTATCGATATGGGCGCATCCGTTACGATGGCCAAAGGGGCGTCGGATGCCGGGATATTTCCTGCTGTTGCGGTAATCGGAGATTCAACCTTCACTCATTCCGGGATGACCGGTTTATTGGATTGTGTCAATGAAAATACCAGCATGGTTATCATCATTTCCGACAATGAAACTACCGGCATGACCGGAGGACAGGATTCTGCCGGAACAGGCCGTATTCATGATATCTGCAAAGGGATTGGCGTGCATCCCGAACATTTGAGGAAAATCGTTCCTCTGAAAAAAAATTATGAGGAAATGAAAGCTATGATTCGTGAGGAAATCGAATACAGGGGCCTTTCAGTGATCGTTCCGTGCCGGGAATGCATTCAAACTCATGCAAGAAAAGCGAAAGAGGCAAAAAGATGAAAAAATGAAGGGAATGAAAACAGATATTATATCGTAAGATCGTAAGATCGTAAGACTGGAAGATCGTAAGAGTGGAAGATCGTAAGAGTGGAAGATCGTAAAATGAAAATAATGAAGACAGATATTATATTAGCGGGAGTCGGAGGACAGGGAATCCTTTCCATTGCAGCGGTAATCGGACAGGCAGCTCTGCAAAACGGATTGTATATGAAACAATCGGAAGTGCACGGAATGAGTCAACGGGGGGGGGATGTGCAATCCCATTTACGGATCAGCGACAAACCGGTTGCATCCGACCTGATACCTTTAGGATCGGCAGATATTATTATTTCGCTCGAACCTATGGAAGCATTGCGTTACCTGCCGTATTTGAAAAAAGACGGTTGGGTAGTGACTAATTCCAAACCGTTTGAAAATATCCCCAATTATCCGGAAATGGAGGAAGTGATGAAGACTTATAATGCATTACCGAATAAGGTCATCCTGGATGTGGAACAGATAGCTAAAGATTTAGGCGCTTCCCGGTCAAGTAATATCGTCATGTTGGGAGCCGCTTCCCCGTATCTGGGAATCGATTTTTCGAAATTACGGAAAGGTATCCGGAATATCTTTGGAAAAAAAGGGGAAGAAATCGTGAATACAAATTTAAAGGCCTTTGAAACAGGACGAAATGCAGGGGAAAAGATCATCAATACAAATCAGCATTATTTGCATAAAAATGATTTATCCGGATAATTTTGAACATAAAATCGGATTTGATAAAATAAGGTGTTTGGTTTCAGCCAAATGTCTTTGTTCTTTAGGAGAAGAAAAAGTCGAACAAATGTCTTTCTCGACGGATTATCCGTTCATCAGAAAACAATTATACCAAACGAACGAATTTATCCGGATTCTGGAAGAAGAGGAGCATTTTCCTTCGGGAAATTTTTATGATGTACGGGATTCGTTGAAGAAAATCCGTATTGAAGGTACGTATCTGCTTGAAAAAGAATTGTTCGACATTCGCCGTTCATTGGAAACCATCAATGAAATACTTCGCTTTTTCAAAATCAAAGAAGAGGAGGAAAGCAGTGCGTATCCGTATTTACGGGAATTGGCTTCCGATGCAGGGGCTTTTCCTCAGATTACAAAAAGGATTGATACTATTCTGGATAAATTCGGTTATGTGAAAGACAGTGCATCAACCGGACTGGCCCGAATCAGGAAAGATTTATCACAGACGATGAATGGAATTTCCAGGACATTGAACAGCATTTTGCGTTCGGCTCAGTCTGAAGGTTATGTAGATAAAGAGGTCGCTCCGACCATGCGTGACGGAAGGCTGGTTATTCCGGTAGCCCCGGCTTTTAAGCGAAAATTGAAGGGAATCGTGCATGATGAGTCGGCCAGTGGAAAAACGGTATTTATCGAACCGGCGGAAGTGGTTGAAGCCAATAACCGTATCCGGGAACTGGAAAGTGAAGAAAAACGCGAAATTATACGTATCCTGACCGATTTTACGAATTTCATCCGGCCGGATATTCCAGATATAATGCATTCGTATGAATTCCTGGCTTTGATTGACTTTATACGGGCAAAAGCTATTTTTGCGTCAGACATTCAGGCTATCTTACCGGTTTTTGAAGATAAACAACAATTGGACTGGATCCGGGCGATCCATCCTTTGTTGTATTTGGCTCACAAAAGGCAAAATAAAGTTGTTATTCCCTTAGATATCGAGTTAACGTCCGAAAAAGGCCGTATACTGTTGATATCCGGACCCAATGCCGGAGGAAAATCCGTTTGTCTGAAAACGGTCGGTTTGTTGCAATACATGCTTCAATGTGGAATGTTGATTCCTTTGTATGAAAATTCCCGGACCGGAGTTTTCAATGATATCTTTATTGACATTGGTGATGAGCAATCCATTGAAAATGACCTGAGTACTTATAGTTCTCACCTGACTAACATGAAATATTTCGTCCGGAATTGCAATCCGAAAACCATTATTTTAATTGATGAATTCGGGAGCGGTACGGAACCTCAGATTGGCGGAGCTATTGCCGAGGCGTTGCTGGATCGTTTCAATAAAAAACAAAGTTTCGGGGTGATTACCACTCATTACCAGAATCTGAAACATTATGCGGATGGACATGAGGGAGTCATGAATGGTGCAATGTTGTACGACAGGCATGAGATGCAACCGTTATTTAAGCTCTCGATTGGAAATCCCGGAAGTTCTTTTGCCATAGAAATCGCCAGGAAAATAGGCCTGCCTGAAGATGTGATTGCTGATGCTTCCCGGATAGTCGGACAGGATTATATCGATATGGACAAATATTTACAGGATATTGTCCGTGATAAGCGTTATTGGGAGTCCAAACGCCGGAATATCCGTCAACAGGAAAAACATCTGGAAGAACTGACCGAACGTTATCAGTCCGATTTGCAGAAAATCGAATCTCAACGAAAAGAGATTGTAGCCCAGGCTAAGGCTGATGCCGGACGCCTGTTGTCCGAAACAAATGCAAAAATTGAGAATACGATCCGGGAGATTCGGGAAGCCCAGGCCGAAAAAGAAAAAACAAAAAATATAAGGAAATCATTGCACGATTTTTATCATTCCCTGGATGAAAATGATGATGAAAACAATGTAATCGCACAGAAAATACAGAAAATCAAGAAGCGGGAAGCTCAAAAACAGAAAAAGCAACAACCGGTAAAACAGGAAATTTTTCGTCCGGATGTCATTGCGGTCGGGGATGCCGTTCGCATCAAAGGGCAACGTTCTACCGGCGAAATACTGGAAATTAAAGGAAAAAATGCGGTAGTGGTCTTTGGAACAATTAAATCGATTCTGAAAATCGACCAATTGGAAAAACTCAGCAAAAATCAGATTAAAAGAGAAATACCTAAGAATACTTTTGTCAGCGCTCAAACTTTCGATTCCATGTCGGAAAAAAAGTTGCATTTCAAGATGGAAATCGATGTCCGGGGAATGCGTGGAGAAGAAGCCCTGCAGGCTGTTACTTACTATATCGACGATGCCGTCCAGTGTAATGTAGGGCGTGTCCGCATCTTACATGGAACAGGAACCGGCGCATTGCGGCAAATTGTCCGGGATTACCTCAAAAATGTACCCGGAATCCGGCGATTCCAAGACGAACACATACAGTTTGGAGGATCCGGAATCACGGTGGTAGAGTTTGAATAACGATGTTAAAGGAATATAACGGCAGGAAATTTTGAAAAATAACGATTATTCGATTATCAACTTTTTTCCTGCTAAAATACTTGAACCTTGAACTGCTTTTTGACTTTTGAAAGCGTTTTCATCCGGCTGGCAGCCTCCGATAGATACCGTTATTTTTCCCGGAATGATACTTCGTTGGGTCAAAGCATCGATAATCGACATATTTTCCGGTGTCAATGCAAATTCTACTTTACGGGTTTCTCCTGCTTTGAGGAAGATACGTTGGAATCCTTGCAACGAATGAATAGGAGTTGTTGATTTGATATCGGAATGGGACAAGTAAAGTTGTACGACTTCTTCTCCGTCTTTCGGACCGGAATTCGTTACCTCCACGGATATTCCGGCTGATTGTCCTATGGCAATCTGCTGCGGTATCTCCGGATTTTTATACATAAAATTTGTATAACTCAACCCATGTCCGAATTTATATAGCGGTTCTCCGGTAAAGTAACGGTAAGTGCGGTTACGCATACTGTAATCTTCATAAGGGGGTAAATCGGAATCGCTTTTGTAGAAGGTCACCGGTAAACGTCCTGCGGGGTTATAATCTCCGAAAAGGATGTCTGCCAGAGCTGTTCCGGCATCCTGTCCTCCATACCAGGCGTTGAGGATAGCCGGAAGGTTTTCATTTTCCCAGTTAATAGCCAGAGCGCTTCCGGTCAGCAGGACAAAGACGATAGGCTTTCCGGTTGATTTAAGCTCTTTCAGCATGTCGGTCTGAACTTGTGGTAAACTGATATTCGTGCGGTCTCCTTTGTTGAACCCGGGGACGGAAACCGGCATTTCTTCGCCTTCCAGAGAGGGGGATATTCCTCCGACAAAAACAATCGCATCGGCATCCTTTATTTTATTTTTCAAGGATTCCGGATTGCTTTTTTGACGGTTCACTGTTGCCAGACTAACGCCGCCTCCTTCATTGTCCTGATAAAATTCAAAACGCAGATTGTATTTTTCTCCGCCTTTCACCTCTAATTTGTATTGTTCCACGCGAGACTCCTGATAACCAAACCGGTCCATCACTTTCCGGTCGTTTACGAATAAACGGAAACCACTGTCGTCACTGGTCATTTCGAAACTGATGTGTCCGTCCGATTTCGGAGTATAAACGGTTGTCCACCGGACGGAGAGTTTTCCCGGATGCAATCCTTTCATTTGTTCGTATTGTTTAGCCCCGAAGAAATCAATTTCCTTCACATAACGGGTCAATTCCGGATTTCCTTCGTATTTGTTATTATAGAAAAATTCGGCCTTGTATCCTGTCATCCCGTCTATTTTCAACTGATTAAGGATATCGACCGGGACAGAGATGGTGTCATTGGTCAGTCCGACAGCCTGATCGTAGATTATTTTGGATTTATTTCCCAATTTTTGACGGATTCCATCCAAAGGAGTTATTATATACGACGGAGAGCCGTTGTAATTAGCCAGCAAACAAGTCGGATTATTCGCATTGGGACCCAAAACCGCAATTGTTTTGATATCTTTCTTCAGAGGAAGGGTTTCCTCCTCGTTTTTCAATAGAACAACGGACTTCCGGGCCATTTCAAGCGATTGTTTCCGGCTTTCCGGAGAACAAACGGTAGAGAATGGAATTTCACTGTATTTAACCAGATTATCCGGATCGAACATGCCCAATTTCATCCGTGCAGTGAACAATCTTTTGACGGCGATATCGATTTCCTGTTCGGCAATATCTCCTCTTTTCACGGCTTCAAGCAAACCTCTGTAACTTCTTCCGCATTCCAGGTCGGTACCTGCGATCGTGGCCTGTGCTGAAGCTTCCGCAGCATCCTTCGATGTCTTATGAGTTCTGTAGAAATTATCGATGGCGCCACAATCGGATACGACATATCCTTTGAAACCCCACTTGTTTCGTAGAATATCCACTAAAAGTTCATCGCTCCCGCAACAGGGTTCTCCTTCATAACGGTTGTAAGCGCACATGACCGAATAAGCTTCGCCTGTTTCTATCAATTTTTTGAATGCCGGAAGGTAAGTATCCCATAAATCATACATGCCGGGATGTACGTCGAAAGAATGCCGGTTGTATTCCGGGCCGCTGTGGACGGCATAATGTTTGGCAGTCGCTACTGTTTTGAGGTATTTACCGTCATTGCCTTGTAAACCTTTAACAAAGGCTACTCCCATTTCTCCGGTCAGAAAAGGATCTTCTCCGTAAGTTTCCTGACCGCGTCCCCAACGAGGGTCCCGGAAAATATTGATATTGGGAGTCCAGAATGTTAATCCGTAATACTGAGGAATCTCTTTATTATTCAGGGAAACCGAATGATGATACTTGGCCCGGGCTTCATCGGAAATGGTAGAAGCCGTTTTAAATACGGCATCTTTATCGAATGTAGCTGCCAATCCGATAGCTTGTGGAAAAACCGTAGCCCAACCGGCGCGCGCTACCCCATGAAGACACTCATTCCACCAGTTATAAGCCGGAATATCCAAACGTTCGATTCCCGGAGCATTGTTCATCATTTGACCTACTTTTTCCTCTAATGTCATGCGCCCAATCAGGTCGTTAACACGTTGTTCCACCGGAAGAGAAGTGTTTTTATACGCAGGTATTTGAGAAAATAAAGAAACCGTGTACGTACACAATATTAGGATTAGCAATACCGATTTAGTTTTCATATAGTATAATTTATTTTATTGAAATGATTTCAGGAACTGTTCAAACAGTTCCTAATCGTTTACAAAGTTATTTTTTTTTATAACAATTTCAAAAAAAATGAATATC
>JAITTA010000023.1 GCA_031287395.1 Dysgonamonadaceae bacterium
ACATTTTATATTTGTCCCATTCCGGCTTAAAACGATTCACATCTCCTGTCCCGGGACGAGCCTCCACATTAAAATCAGAGAATTTAATATCGTATTTCGGAACTTCAATCTGGATGTAAGAACCCGGTTTGAAGTTCAAACGTTCCCCTTCGGGGAGTTTAACAACAAATTCTTTGATGAAAGAAGCTACATTATAATTCGAAACAACCTTACATTCCCAGGTTTTGACGCCAAAGACTTCATCCGATACCCGGATTGACAAATCTTCCTTTACCTTGGTTTGACAACCCAACCTCCAGTGGTCTTTAATTTGTTTTCTATTGAAAAATCCGGTTTCAGTCGGTAGAATTTCGCCTCCTCCTTCCATGACTTGGCATCGGCATTGTCCGCAAGTACCTCCCCCTCCACAAGCGCTGGAAAGAAAAATTCCATTTACCTGTAACGTTGTCAGGAGAGTCCCGCCTATGGGAGATTCTATTTCTTTTTCCTCATTGATAACTATTTTAACATTACCTGAAGGTGTCAGTTTGCCTTTGGCATACAGTAAAACCAACACAAGCAATAAGGTAACAACAAGGAAAACCACTACACTGGCAACAATTGTCAAGCCTCCCGATATCATAATTAAATTTTTATTCCTGAAAAACTCATAAATCCTATTCCCATCAACGCAGTGATGATAAACGCAATACCCAATCCTTTCAAAGGCTTAGGAATATCCGAATAGTTTAATTTTTCCCGGATTGCAGCCATTCCTACAATCGCAAGCAGCCAGCCAATTCCGGATCCGAGACCATATACAGTAGCAACTCCCACATTTGGGAACTCTTTTTGTTGCATAAACAATGAACCTCCGAGAATCGCACAGTTCACGGCAATTAACGGTAAAAAAATACCCAATGATGTATACAACGACGGGCTGAATTTTTCCACTACCATTTCTACCAATTGCACGAACGAAGCAATGACGGCAATGAAAATAATTAAACTGAGAAAACTCAAATCGACTTCGGCAAATTGAGGCCCTAACCATGTTAAAGCTCCCTGTTTAAGCACATAAACTTCCAACAGGTAGTTAAGCGGAAGTGTAGCCGCCAGCACAAATACCACAGCAATCCCTAGTCCCATGGCTGTCTTCACATTTTTCGAAACTGCCAAAAACGAACACATCCCCAGGAAATAGGCAAAAATCATATTGTCTATGAAGATGGAACGGACGAATGTACTTAATATATCCTGCATCATTCTTTTATTTCTCTTGTAAATCTTTATCTTTTGCTCTCTGAACCCAGATAATACATGCTACGACAATCAATGCCATCGGAGGAAGGATCATCAGGCCGTTATTCGAATAACCCATATCATAGAAAGATTGTGGAATTACCTGAAAACCCAATAAAGTTCCCGAACCGAATAATTCCCGGAAAAATCCGACGATTATCAGGATTATGCCATACCCCAAGCCATTACCGGCCCCGTCGAGGAAGGAAGGCCACGGTTTATTTCCTAAAGCAAATGCTTCCAAACGACCCATTACAATACAATTTGTAATGATCAATCCGATAAATACGGAAAGTTGCTTACTGACATCGTAAGCAAAAGCTTTCAAAATTTCATTGACAATTGTGACCAAAGTTGCAACTACCACCAATTGAACGATTATCCGGATTCGTGACGGAATAGTATTCCTCAACAACGAAATGACCAGATTGGAGAATGCCGTCACAACAGTTACCGAAAGCGCCATCACAATGGAAGGCTCCAATTTACTGGTAACCGCCAATGCGGAACAAATACCCAACATCTGTACTGTAATCGGATTATCTTTCCCTAACGGACCTAACAATATTAATTTATTCTTTTCAGAAAGACCCATACTATTTAGAATAAAAAAATGAAGAGGTTGAAAATAACATTCCTTTCATCTTTGGTAATTATTTTTATTTTTTCAAAAACTCATGATATGCTCCTATACTGTTCGATAACATCGCATCCACTCCCTGACTGGTGATGGTGCCTCCGGAGATTCCATCGACATAGTCTTTTCCCTGAGCAATTTTTCCGGGTTTTACAATGGCAATGGAAACAAATTGACCTTCATGATTAAAGAATTTTTTTCCTATAAATTCTTTTCCGAAGGCAGGTTTATCAATTTCGGCCCCCAATCCCGGAGTTTCTCCGGCATGGCCGAATGAGGCTCCATAAACCGTATTTTTATCATCGTTCAAGGCCATAAAACCCCAGATAGGACCCCAAAGTCCTGTCCCTCTCATCGAAAGGATGTATTTCTTTTTACCATCGATCATCGCTTCGTAAACCGGGTATTTCCGTTCGGACTCCGGTTTATTCAATTCTTCCGCCGGTTCTGTCACAAAAGCATCTCCTTCGATCTTTTCACCTTTAACATTTACAACATATGAGTCTGTTATCAGCTTTTTATATTCCATTTCCGCATTCGCACCTGTCGTCGTTACATGGAGAGACCCCAATATTTGTTGCATCTTATCTATTGCCTCATTTTTAGCCTGTTGCGGCCTTAAAGTCTGAGAAACAAATGCAAGGGCCACCGCTACCAGAATTACGACTATCGAAGCATAAACGAGTGTATATGAATTGCCTTCCTTGTTCATCATATTTTCCCTCTATTATCAGATTGAGCAACTACGCGTTTCAAACGCTTCCTGATATTGGCTTCTATTACATAGAAATCAATTAACGGAGCAAAAGAATTCATTAACAGGATCGAAAGCATCATTCCTTCCGGATAACCGGGATTCAACACACGTATTAACACGGCAAACAATCCGACCAGAAATCCGAAGATGTATTTTCCGGTTTCGGTACGCGCCGATGTCACCGGATCGGTAGCCATAAAAACCGCTCCAAAAGCAAAACCTCCCAGCATAATATGTTCATAAGGTTTGATCAACATCCCCGGAGTAGTACCTATAGCATTGAATATCAAAGATGTAATAATCCCTCCAAAGAACACGAACCCCATGGTTTTCCAACTGGCTACGCCGGTGACCAGTAAAAAAACGGCTCCTATCAAAATTGCCAGTTTTGAAGTTTCACCGATAGATCCGGGAATTAATCCGAAAAACATATCCCACAAACTCAATGGATTCCCCAATACATCGGTCACCTGAACCGGACCCGAAGCAGCCGCAGTGATCTGTCCCAGGGGAGTCGCTCCTGAAAAGGCATCGACTACCTGTCCCGAACCCATCCCCAAAACATTGCCTGTACGTACAAATACCAGATCTCCGGACATTTTAGACGGATATGCAAAAAATAGAAAAGCTCGTGTGACAAGCGCGACATTCCAGATATTATAACCGGTTCCACCGAATACTTCTTTGGCGAATATCACTGCGAAAGCAGTAGCAACCGCAATCATCCACAAGGGGGTATCCACAGGAACTATCAACGGAATCAACATCCCCGAAACCAGAAACCCTTCCTGGATCTCGTGCCCTTTCCATTGTGCAACGACAAATTCAATTCCCAACCCCACAACATAAGAGACTACAACAACAGGGAATACTGCCAGAAAGCCGAACAGAAAAGTATTCCAGAAGCCGGGATTCTGTCCGATAGCCAGATAGTGTTGGTATCCTGTATTGTACATCCCGAACAACAACGCCGGAATCAATGCGATAATGACAAAAGTCATCGTTCGTTTGGAATCTACCGCATCATGAATATGTACACCGGACTTCGACGTTTTATTCGGGACAAACAGGAAGGTTTCAAATCCATCGAACACAGCATGAAACATGTCCAGTTTTCCTCCTTTTTCAAAGTTGGGCTTGATCTTATCCAAATAATTCCGTAGAAACTTCATTTCATTTCATTATATAGTAAATCCAATCCTTTTCTTACAATACTCTGGAGCTCGATTTTTGACGTATCCACGAACTCACACAAGGCAAAATCCTCAGGAATCACTTCATAAATTCCCAAATTTTCCATTTTATCAATGTCAAATGCAATAATGGCTTTCAGGAGAAACTCAGGGAATATATCCATCGGGAATACTTTATCGTACTCATTGGACATGATCATTGCCCGTTTACCCCCTTTAATCCGGGCATCCAGCACAAATTCTTTTCCGGTTAACCTGCGGATAAACCTGGAAGGAAAGGTACAACTATTGGAAAATTTGTTGAAACCAAGGCTGGCCCATCCTAAGAATTCACTGGTTTCCGAACCTTCCGGAATAACGGTAATCTGATTGTCAAACGCGTGCAGGTGACCTTCGGTATCAATCCTTGTTCCCGTAAGCACATTTCCGCTGATGTAGCGAAGAGCAATCCCTTCCGTAGTATTATTTTCCACCAGATTTTTAATTGAAACGCCAGGCAACATCCGGTGATATCCGGTTTTTTTCACCTCAGAACCGCATAATGCCACTAAACGCGTAAAATCGGCAATTCCTTTATTGAATAACCTTCCAATAAATAGTACATCCGACGGGTCGATCGTCCAGACAATTTCTCCTTTATTAATCGGTTTGATATGATTGATCTGGACACCTACATTCCCAACCGGATGCGGTCCTTCGAAACGGATTTGTTCCACATTCCGGGCCTTGTTCAATGCCGGGATATTACAATCCGCATGTATTCCCAGGTAAACTTTTCCCGGGGTAAGTTGGGCCAATGCATCCAAACCGGTCTGGAAATCAGCCTCCTGATCTTTCAAAATCAATTCCAAAGAAGGAGCCAAAGGGGCAGAATAAATTCCGGAGATAAAAATATCCCGTGGGACATCCGACGGGCAGGCTCCATAGCCATAAGGACGTTGTCTGATAAAGGGGAAAATACCTGCCTCACAAAGTTGTTTCCTGATCTCTTCTGCAGTTAATTGCAATACATTTTTTTTTTCGAAATCCCGGTATTCCATTTCTTTATCAACAGAAATAACAATACAAAGTAATTTTCTCTTTTCTCCCCGGTTTACAGAAACAATTTCCCCACTCACTGGCGATACGATTTTGATGTCCGGATCATTTTTATCATACAGAATCATGGTTCCTGCAGACACCTGATCTCCCTGTTTTACTGCAATTTTAGGAGAAAACCCCGTAAAATCGTCAGGAAAAATGGTATAATAACCGGATTGGACAGGCTGCAATATCATCATTTCCGGTTTCCCTTTTAAATTGATGTCCAAGCCTCTGTTAATCTTTATTGCCTGATTCATGGAATAAAAAAGATAATATAGTCAGAAACAATTGCAAAGGTAATAAAAAAAGTTCTAAAAAAATATGGTAGTTCCTGCAACGTTTTGTATCTTCACCCATTTAATGATTGGTATGTATTACAAATGAGTGAAACAGAGCTAATAAGAAAGTGCAAAGCTGGAGACAACATTGCACGTAGAAAGCTTTATGAAACCTACTCACGGCAAATGATGGCCATTTGCTACCGCTATACAGGCGACAGAATGGCATCTGAAGATATATTGCATGACGGATTCATCAAGGTTTTTGTTTCTATTTGTTCATTTGATTACAGGGGCGAGGGTTCTTTGAAAGCTTGGATCAGCCGGATATTTGTCAATGCGTCGTTGGAATATTTAAGGAAGAATGAGCCGATCAGGAACAGTTCTTCTATTGAAGAATGGAAAGAACCGGATGCTGATGTGAAAGATGAAGAAATGGAACAAATCCCCAATCAGGTTCTGATGGAATTCATTTCCCAACTCCCGGAAGGATACCGTACCGTATTTAATATGTATACTTTGGAAGAAATGTCGCATAAAGAAATCGGAAACGTACTGGGTATTAATGAAGCTTCATCCCGGTCACAACTCTCACGGGCAAAAGCAATACTGGTTAAAAAGATTCAAGATTATATAAAGAAAAATGAAAAGTAAAAGTGACATATTGAATAAACATGTCCGTGAACGACTGAAAGATTTTGAACAATCGGTTCCGGATAACCTCTGGGAGATCATTGAAGAAGATCTGGTCCATTCTGAGAATATCTTCCGGAAAAGAATTTTGTGGCAAAGGCTTTCCATTGCCGCTTCTTTTCTTTTAGTGCTCACTCTGGGGACTCTCTTTTTCTTAGACCATGAAGAAAGAAACCCAATGTTGACGGAAAAGAAAATTGAACTATCGGAAATGAAATCCGATCCGGTATTACTGGCAGAAAAAAATGATCCTGTAGTCAGCAATCCGGAAACAGATAATAAACTCAAACAACCGGTAGTCTATTCTTCCAAAAAGTATTCCTGCCATATCGAAAAAGGTGAGACAGAAGAAGCAACAGATGTAACGGAACCGGTTACCGGAATTGAATCTCAACATCCTTTCGAATCTGAGAAAAAGAAACCGGAAGAAGAAAAGTCGGAACCAACCCGGCCGGTCCGGAACTCTTCTGCTTTTTATGAGGATGTCAAAACGGCAGACAACTGTTTATGGCGTGACGCTTCCGGGAAAAAGAAAAAAAACAAGGGTATTTCTTATGCTTTGGCATTCGGTAATTCCGGTAATTTTAAAAATGAAATTCAACAATCAAACAAAGGATATTACAATGAATTTCAAAATTATACGAGTCCTTCACTGAGCCATCCGTCTATTTTTGCCGACCTGACAAAACAAGAATTAACAAACAATAAAACAAACAATTATACTTCCTCCCAGACCGACTATAATCATGATTTTCCGATATCGGTGGGTCTTACGGTAAGAAAACAATTTTCCGATGCCTTTGCCATGGAAACCGGCTTGGTCTATACCCATCTTTCATCAAAAGGGACAATCAGATCGACAACTCCGGTAATTACAAATAATACCAGCCTGAATTATCTTGGAATTCCTGTAAAAGCAGTCTATTCCCTTTTTGAGAACAACCGATTCTCTGTTTATGCTTCAGCCGGGGGAATGGTCGAAAAATCAATTGCAGGAAAATTTAAAACCAATACTAACAACAAAATCATAACCGAAGATCTGAATGTAAAAGAACTTCAATGGTCTGTTTCGGGAGCGGTTGGCATCAATTATCAACTTGTAGGCCGTCTGGGTCTGTTCGTGGAACCCGGAGCCAGTTATTATTTCGATGATGGAACCGATGTTATGACAATCCGGAAGGATCAACCGCTAAGTTTTACATTACAGGGAGGATTACGGTTGACGTATTAATTCAATATGAGATATAAAATGATGTACAATCATTTTTAATGCCTGACAAATGTTTCGGGGTTATCCTTATTAAAAAACGCCTTATTTCTTTCTTCATTCTTATAATTCCGGATTTCCCGTTTTTCGAAAATTTTTAGTATAATTTCTTTGTAATTAAAAAAATTGTTATATTTGTAAAATAAAACAGCCACATCTTAGTCGTTATTTTATAAATTTTTTTATATAACTTTTTAGATATATCATAAATGACGTATATTTTCTCTCATTTTTCAGGTTTGTTTTTGACAAAATTTAACATGCTGAATTTTGTCAGTTCGTTTTTTATCTTAGAGAGAGAGAGAGAGAGAGAGAGAGAGAGAGACTAACCTAGCCTCACCCGCGCGTCAATATAATCATTATTTCTTTAAAAACAAAGCCACTGCAGGGATGGAATATACTCCGTCTCTACGATTTATTTTTGCCGATTTCCCCAGCATTATTTCCTTTTTTTTATTAAAAAAACCAATACTCCCGTTTGTGAAAATAGGGCTTGGTATGTTTATTCAAAATAAAAAGTTGCATGTATGTGTTTGTAAATGTTTGGGGGAAAAATGTTTGGGGAACGGCGAAAATTTGCAGGGAGGTATACAGTGGTTATACGATGGTTATAGGGAGTTACAAGTAGTTACAGGGAGTTATAGGGAGTTACGGCGACGGTACACGGTCTTACAGTCTTACGGTCTTCAAAAACACATAACATAATTAATTTTTTAATTTTATTAACATGAAACAAACAATTAAAACACAAAACAAAACAACCTGGCGACAATACCTACGGCTGTCCTGGTTTCTTTTGATGTTTTTCCCGGCAAGTTTTACCAATCTGCAGGCGCAAAGGATGCTATATGAAAATGGTACCGAGTATGCCAGAAAACTTTCTGAGAACATATACAAACCTGTACCTGAAGGTGTTGTTTCTTACAAGGTGGAAAATAACCAGTTTTGGAGTCTTCTCAAAGGGGTTCCCGAATCGAACAAGCCTAAAGGTTACTGTAAATATACGAATAATATGTATATTTATTATGATAGTGGTGATAATATTGTAGCCAGTTATGTACCTTCACAAAGCCGATACTACTTGATTTCGGCAAAAGGAGAAGACATCATAAAGGAAATATCTTATGCTGTCTTATTTGACGGTGTCCTTCATATAGGAGGAGAACCATCTGTCCGTTACACTGTAGAAGAGGGTTTTAACCCTGTAGTCGTCGGATTTTTTCTGTTTATTCATTAACTACAAACCTAATTTTTGTCAATGAAAAACTATAATTTCTTAAAAAAGATAGGGATTCTTTTACTTTTTAGCTTGATTGTAAATAATGTGCTCGGACAAACTGCACAAGTTATTAATCCCAGTGGAGGAGCCAGTCCTGATTTTGATGATGGTCTCAAGATTGTCGTAAATCCGAATGGAGCACTTTCTGTTTACCGGGCAAATTTAGCTCAGTATTGTTGTAGTCAAGTCTGGCCTAATGGACAAGGGTACGGAGTAAATTTGTTATTACGATTTAGTCAGGGGACTTCATATAATACGACTGACAAATCGCTGATATCATGTTCCACAACTTCGGTAATACAGAACGGGAATGACTGGTACACCAGTATCGCCGGTTATGTCCAATCGCCTATTAGTGGCGAGCAGTTTTATATCACGATGAATTTTAGTTATACGTATCCGAATAAATATTTTAATGTAGATTACTACGTAAGAGCTCCTTATACTGCTACCTATGTTAATCCGGAAACCGTACACATATATCTTGATCATGATGCCAATATCAAGGGGTCTGATGGTTCCAGGTCAATGGTGGTGCAAAACGAGACGGGCCATTTTGTAGGAGATTACCGTCTGAGCACCGATAACAGTAGTAGTTGTGCCCGATATTCCTCCGGGGTTTCCCCTTCCTGTCATGGTTTCAAGGTTTCTGGTTTATTCAGGAGTTATTATTCCTCTAATTACGGTTCTCGTAATACCAAAAATAGTAGCAATATGCTTTACAACACTCTTTCAACTAGTTGTGTTGATGATGGCGTTGCGGTTGAAATCACGGTTGGTCCTCTTGCCCGTGGGGAGATAGGGGTTAAGAGAATTATGCATTGTTATGGGGATACCCAGGGAGAATTCAACAATGTACCTGTAAATGACCCGACACCTCCTAGCGGATCATCTTCGCCTGTATCGATAAATTTCACTTCTTCCACCTTCTCCGAAACGGAAGGAAATGCCTCACACACGGCCGGCACTATTCAAATCACCGTTGGCGGCGGAACGCTAGCTCAGGATCAGGTCTGTAACTTTACTGCCACTAACGGAACTGCGATTGAGAATACGGACTACTCTTATGTAAAAGGGTTTATCATCCCGGCAGGAAATTACACTACTCCCGTAACATTTACACTAAATGACTTCACGATCATCGGTAATACCAACTGCCAGAGCAACAGGACATTCAATATCAGTATAGACTCGGAAGTCTGTAACGATCTGGTACAACCTGGAGCCAATCGTACTTCTATCGTCACAATCGTTGACGACGATATGCCGACTGTCAACCAACCGGAAAACGGCGGACCATACTGCCCTGGTACTGTCATCCCGGCTACTACTTGGGTGTTTTCCGGCAGCCCGGTTCCCAACACTTCCTACGAATGGACGGCTACCAATGCCTCCGACATCGGACTTTCGGCCTCTTCCGGTACAGGAAATATTCCTGCTTTTACAACTGTCAATGCAACCAATGCTCCTATTGTTTCTACTGTTACCGTAACTCCGAAACAGGGTACTTGCTCCGGTACGGTAAAGACATTTACCATCACGGTGAATCCGTTGCCCGTACTGACCCAACCCTCCAACCAGACAATCTGCTCCGGGGAAAACACTACGGCAGTGAACTTTGCCGGTACGAACGTCGATGTAGCTACTTCCACTTGGACTGTAACAACCGGTTCGGGTACAGGAATAGGTATGAGCGCCAATAGCGGTACGGGAAATATTCCCGCTTTCACGGCAGTCAATACCGACTCTTCGCCCGTTGCCGTCACCATCACCGTGACACCCAAATCGGCTGTGGGCTGTACAGGGACAACACAGACATTTACGATTACAGTCAATCCGTTACCCGTGTTGACCCAACCTTCTAATCAAACACTTTGTGCCGGGGAAACCTCTGCGGCGGTAAACTTTGCCGGTACGAACGTCAACGCAGCGACCTCCACTTGGGCTGTAACAACCGGTTCGGGTACAGGAATAGGAATGCCTGCCAATGACGGTACGGGAAATATTCCCGCTTTCACGGCAGTCAATACCGGCTCTTCACCTGTTGCCGTCACCATCACCGTGACACCCAAATCGACTGCGGGCTGTACAGGGACAACACGGACATTTACTTTTACGATCAATCCGTTGCCGGTACCCAGTTTTGTTTCAGGCCCTTCCGGTGCAGCCAAAGGCCAGTCGGGAGTGGTTTATACGACAGAACCGGGCATGAATAATTATACATGGACCATCTCCGGAGGATCAATTACCAGTGGTGGCAACGGACAAAACACGGCTACTGTCACCTGGGGAACAGTCAGTCCCGGAATCATTACCGTGACTTATAAATCCCCTGCCGGTTGTTCTGCAGCCAGTGCAGCGAGTAAAACAGTGATCCTGTCCGACCAAAATGTTCCTCAAATCACGGGAACAACATCCGTTTGTCCCGACGATATCGTCACCTATATCACTGAAAACAATAAATACAACTATAGCTGGACAATTGTTGGGGGAACACCTCAATCCGGCGGCGGAAACACAAACAGTATCACCGTCAAATGGGACGGCACAGTCGCTCCGAGCGTCAAAGTGTCTTACCGTCACGGCGCAGATACCGGTCTGCCGTTAGTGGATGCCACCGAAAATATCACCAAAAAAGCGGCAACGGTAATCACTACCGCTCCTGTGGGCGCCACAGTCTGCTACAATACGACTCATTCGATGAATGTTGTTGCCACCTGCCAGGATTCCCCGTCTTTCCAATGGTATAAAGACAATACCGCGATTAGTGGAGCTACCACAAGCAGCTATATTGCATCAACAACCGGTGAATATAAAGTCACCGTCACCGGTGGATGCGGCAGCGTCACTTCAACTCCTGTCACCGTCACAGTCAAAGCCCAGCCTGTAGCCACGATCAACGGACTGACGACAAGTACTTCCACCGTTGTTCAAACCCAGCGTGTGACCTACACCGCTCCTCCGGGACACAGCAATTACATCTGGAACTTTGCAGGGGGTACGAGATTCTCCGGAGGAAACACAGGAGACAACAGTATAACCATTGATTGGGGAACCGGCTCAAGCGGCAACGTGAGCGTAAGTTATACCGATAACGGTTGTCCGACAACTACCGCCACGGTAAATGTCACGATCCTGCCCCAGGGTACTCCGGTAATTATCAGTCCGATAACAGATGTTTGTTTGAATACCTCTCAAACTTATACAACCCAGCCCGGTAAATTCAATTATCTTTGGACGATTACCGGTAACGGAACAATCAGCGGAGCAGCCAACAGTGAAAGCGTAACGGTCAACTGGAACGCGACAGGCAGCGGCACGATCAAAGTGGCTTACAGCGAAGTTCCGGCAGCGACTGCTATGGAATCAGCGCCAATAAGTGTCACGATCCACGATGTGCCGACGATAGCCGTCCTGAGCGCTCCCAACGGGGTTTGTGACAATACGGCTCTAACCCTGACAACTCCTCCGATAACCGGCAGCACAACTTTCCCGGTAACATCGGGAAGTTGGATACTGAACAGCACTCCGTTTACTTCTGGAAACTCAGTAAGTTACACTCAGAACGGGCAAAACCTGTATTACGAAGTGACAAATGCCTGTGGAAGCAATCAATCGAATACTGTTCAGATCACGGTGTATGAACTGCCTGCTGTGACCACTACGGCTCAAAGCATTTGTCCGGGAACAAGCGTCGACCTGGTGGCAACAGTCACAAACCCGGATGGACATGCCCTGTCGTTCTACACGGCATCGACAGGCGGAATGGCCATCGTAGATCCTACCGTGATGCCTGCTACAACAACAACGTATTACGTATCGGCAACAAACAGTACTACGGGTTGTGTCAGTGCTCCGAGAGTACCGGTAACGATCACCCTGAAAACGGTCACCCAAATCACAGTTCAACCCGTAGATCCTTCAACCGTAGGAATCGGAAATCCGTTCACTCTGAGCGTGACCGCTGTCGGGGAAAATCTGACTTATCAATGGTATAAAGACAATACTTTAATTCCTGGAGCTCAATCGGATACTTACACGGTATCTTCGGCATCGACGTCGGACTATGGTATTTATCATGTTACTGTATCCGGAGATTGTGGTACTCCAAAAACCAGTAATTCGGTCATAGTCAATATCCTGAGTCCGGATGCAACCCTCCGGGATTTGTTAGTGAACGGGGTTTCGGTTCCCGAATTTGATCCGCAAATCACCGAGTATGTTTATTATGAGGCTTGTGATGTGGATTTAGCTGATGTTATCGGAATTCCCAATCATCCGAACGCTACCGTCGTTAACCGGACAGGTTACAGCATCGAACCGGGAGATAACTGGTTCTCGATTGTAGTGACTGCCGAAAACGGTTTTACAACAAAGACTTATACGGTGAATGTGATCCGCGACTGTTATATTCCCAAAATCCTGAAAGACCTCGAAGACGCGATTGTCTGTATCGGCAAGAGTCATACTTTCGAGTTGATAGTCGAAGGGGAAAACCTGACTTACGAATGGTACTACGGCAACAACCGGATCTGGGGTGTGACCGGCAACACGTATACGGTACATGTTTCGGAACTGCTCGACTACGAACGGTATTACGTGATCATACGGAGTAATTTCAATGGTTACCGTGCAAGCGCTTACAGCAAAAACGTACGGCTCTGGGTGGCAGAATACCTGCCGGAAACATTGAAGTTTGTCGACTATCCTAATCCTGCCGTTACGGGTAATACTTATCACCTGAAACTAGCAGGTTACATAGATGTGACAAAATATAGTTGGAGCTATAGCAAGGAAGATGTGACTTTCTCTCCTGAAATAGGCGAACCGAGTGAAAACGAAACTTGGGCAACGTTCGGAACGCTCTCTGAAGGTACAGGAACGTTGAAAGTGACTTTGGAACATCCCTGCGGCACGCGTGAAGCGACCCAGGCAATCACGGTGAAGTACCCGACCGGTATGGAAACCGTGACTGCAAACGCAGTTGCGGTGTATCCGAACCCCACTGCGGGTATCGTCAGTGTGTCCGGTACAAGGGCAGACCAACTGATCCGGATCACCGATGTGACCGGCTCACTGAAAGGCAGTTACAAAACCGCAGAGGGCACTACTACGATCGATTTGACAGCCTATGCGAAGGGAACGTATCTGCTTCAGTACGACGGCAAGATTTTCAAGGTAATACGGAAATAACCGGTAATTGAAAACCGGTACAGATTGCACAGTACACAATGCAGGGGCGCAAAATTTTGCGCCCCTCGTTGTATCCGTCCCGTGTACTTTATGTTGTCATGTTCGAGTGGTGTTTCATACTTTTAAAAAATTCCTTTAGTTTAATAATTTTCAGCCATTTTTTTCGTTTCAATAGAAATGAAGAAAATAGTTTTTGCCACAAATAACTTGCATAAACTTCAGGAAGTCCGTGAAATTCTCGGTAAGTCCTGGGATATTGTATCTTTGCTGGATATTGGTTGTCTGGAAGATATTCCCGAAACAGCAAATACTTTGGAAGGAAATGCATTGATGAAGGCTCGTTATATAAAAGAACATTACGGGTACGATTGTTTTGCCGACGACACCGGACTGGAAATTGCTGCCTTGGACAATGCTCCCGGTGTATATTCCGCCAGGTATGCGGGCGAATCGAAAGATTCTAAAGCCAACATGCGGAAAGTCCTGAATAAACTGGAAGGGAAGTTGGATCGTTCGGCCCGTTTCAGAACTGTGATCGCTCTTCTTTTGAAGAATAGGGAAATCCTGTTTGACGGGATTATTAATGGAACCATTATTGAATCTCCTCGCGGAAGCACCGGTTTCGGATACGATCCGGTGTTTGTTCCAAAAGGTTATTCCGAAACGTTTGCCGAGATTGGAAACAGCATAAAAAACACGATCAGCCATCGTGCTCTTGCCGTTGAAAAATTAAAAAATTACCTGAATGAAACGAATATCGACTAATAACAGGGTTTTAAAATTCTGTATCTGCTTTATTTCCTGCTTTTTTATCTTTGCGGCCAATGCTCAGCGGGCCGTCGGAACATGGAAAGAGTACAAGGCGTACCAGGAAGCCTTCATTGTTATGGAAACTGAGAACAAAGTTTTTGCTGTATATGATGGAGGAATTATCGATACCCGGGATAAAAAAAGATATGGCTCTCTCCTATCCTATTCTCCCGAAGATCATTCTGTAAAATTATATGGAAAGTCCGATGGACTAAACGATACCGGCATTTCATACATGGCTTATAGCAAAGATGCCGGAGCTTTAATTCTCGTTTACGGCCAGAATTCAAATATTGATATTCTAACGAAAGATGGATTTACCAATATCGCTTCTTTAAAAGATAATATCAATTACCAGAATAAAACGGTCAACAACCTCGAAATCGACGGATCTCTGGCTTATCTATCCACTGCATTCGGTATTGTTGTAATCGATTTGAAAAAATTAGAAATAAAAGCGACATATAATCTGGGTAAAGAAACCAGGTCCACCTGCCGTTTGGGCCAATACCTGTACGCCGCAACGTCGGACGGAGTTTTCCGGGGGCTGACAAACACAAATTTATCGGATAAAAGGAATTGGGAACCGTATATGATAGTTTCTTCCGAAGAAGATAAAAAAATAGAAAAAATGCTGGCATTCAATGATTTGATTGTATATTACCGTCCTGAAACCGGTGTTTTTTATAGAGGAAATGACGGACAAAACCATCAAATCCAACCCGGTGTATTCAGGCAGTTATCCGTCAATCAGAATCAATTAACATTGAATGGGATAGGATATATTTCTTTTTTCTCCGATTTTTCTTCCGGAGGAGACACAATACCTGTGAATGCTTTT
>JAITTA010000218.1 GCA_031287395.1 Dysgonamonadaceae bacterium
GGAATTGGATTTGAATAAGAATTATACGTTGTTGAAATATTGGGGAATAAAAAAATTGAGTCTTTATGATAAATCCCCTGTTTCGATAGGATATGGTGAGAATTTTACCGATACGTTGAATGCAGTTGTATTTGTGGACGTATCTGTTGAAGGAGAAATCGCTACGATTAAAATGAGAATCAATAAGGAAAAGCTTGGTAAATTCAAATTCGAACGTTTCCCGGCAACGGTAACGACTCCTTATGGGGAATTTGTTTTTAACAAAACACCGTATTTTAATCATTACGGAAAATCATTCAAATTAAGTATGGTTATCCATGGGAGTGATTTGCAATCCGAAATTTACGGCGGAATGTTGACTGTTGAAGAAGAGCGGAAGTCTTCGGATATCATTCACCTGAAGGTTGTGGATAACAATATAGACAGGGGAAAAGATATTTTGAGCAGCATTATCCGGGTTCACAATGAGGAATATGCGAAAGAAAAATCGTTTCTTGGAGAGCGGACGGCTGATTTTGTAAACGGTCGATTGGAGGACGTTAGTGCTGAACTGATACAGGCGGATGCTGAAATTCAAGTGTTTAAAGAGAAATACGGATTGACGGATATTGCTGCTGATGCGGAAGGGTATATGGCTCAAGGTTCGGAATTGATGCCTCTTTTGATTAGCTCCCAATCACAGATGGAAGCCATTAAACTAATGGATAGTTACCTGTCGGATCCACAAAACGAATATACTCAAATACCTTTTGTTTTGGTGCCGACCGGTGGAGAAGAACTGATGAAAGCCATTGTAACTTATAATGAAGAATTAGCCAAAAGGAATGAAATGTTCCAGTCGGGGAGAAAAAGAACTCCTATAACTAAAAGTTTTGATATTCAATTGACTGCGCAAAGGGAGAATTTGCTTTTGGCTTTGAAAAATACCCGCAGGAGTGTGGAAATTTCAGTTAAAAACCTGGAAAAGAAGGAATCTGAATTGATGAAAAAAATGAATCAGTATCCTGTTATGGAAAAAACATTCCTTGAATTGAAACGTCGTCAAGAACTGAAACAGGCGCTTTATATCTATTTGCAACAAAAGAAAGAGGAAACAATCATGAATTCCGTTACCGTGAATCAAAAGTTGAGGATTGTGGATGAACCGTATCCTCTGAGCAAACCGGTATCTCCGAGTTTGTTTAAAATCATGCTGATTGTTGTTTTTTTTGGAGGAATCCTCTTCCCTTTGTCTGCTATCGGATTGGAGCCTTATATCGGTTCGGTCATAAAGAAAAAGAGAAATAAATAACCTGTTTTTATATTATAAATATTAAGAATGGCAATCATTTTTCTGGTACTTGTTTTCTTGGCCTGGTACTTTTATTCGTGCCGGCAGAAAGTATATGCCATGATTATTTTTATTTTTCTCCTTACGTCCGGTTTTCATTTGATTCCGGAGGAAGCTATGATGCTGATGACCGGTTTCTCAAAGGGTCAGGATTATGCTTTGGTATTGATTGCCGGATGCATCGCGATAGATTTTATTTTTTCTAAAGAGAAATGTTTTAAGCGGGACGGTTTTACTTCATGGATGTTTTTATTCCTTGTTTTCCTGTTGGCATGTATCCTTTACAGCCGGTATGTTGTCGGTTGCTCGTTTGCGGAAGCGATACGCACTTGTCGTCAATATTTGCTTGTCGTAGCTTATTTCGTTTTCAGAAATATGTCCCGGGAAGACCTGGAACGGTTGCTTAAAATAGTCTTTGTTATTTCTGCAGTTATTTGCGGCTTGTATGTTCTGCAGGCAGTATTATCCACGGAAATTCTAAATTCAATGGGAAGCAATGTCATTAAAATTGGAGACTGGGTGATTATGCGTTATTATAATCAACCACATATGATGTATTTTTGCGCTTTTTTGGCTATTTACAGTAATTTGGTAAGGGGAGTTTTTCGTTTCGTATGTATTGTTATATTTGTATTGGCTATTTTGTTGGGATTTAATCGTAGTGGATTGAGTTTTTTTATCCTCTCTTTGGTTTTGGGTTATGTCCTGCGTTTATCAAAGGTAAAACAGGTAAAATTTGCTTTTATATCCATTGCAATTTTGATTCCTTCTGTAGTGGTTCTTGGTCATAATTTTGTAAAATCCAAAACATACGAAGACATTCGGGCTGTTGTCCAGGGGCGTTTTGCTGATGCCAATATCGATTTATATCTGTTATATAATTCTACTTTTGCTTATCGTATGGGGCACATGTTCGAGCGGATATCGTATATTGAAGAATATCCTGCAGCCCGGATTTTCGGGGTGGGGTTAATACCTGAAGATTCTCCATTGGCAAATCAATTCGGTTTTATACTGGGGTTGAATAATCAACGGGGAGAGCCTTCTCAATTGGAGTCTCCCGATATTTGTTATTCCTCGTTATTTTTAAGGTTTGGCTATCTGGGGACTGCATTGTTTCTGTCCTTGTATGTTTATATGGCCTGCTTTTTCTTCAAGCGGAAAGAATCTCATTATGCGTTATCATCTTTTATATATTTAATTTTATCGTTTGGAATTTCTTTTTTTTCTTCTAATTTGAATATTCCTGTATTTTTTATACTTCCGATGATAACGATGTGTCTTGTGAGAAAAGATACGGAAAATTTAAATTCTAATCAGCCGGAAATGAAAGAATAGGAATGATTCGGAAATTAAAACAGCATATAATTTCATTTTTTTTCAAAGGGCACGAAAGGACAATTGAAGCAAGGAAAAATATCGTTTTGTCTTTAAGTATTAAAGGCGTTTCGATGATTGTTTCTTTTATCATGGTGCCTTTAACTATAAATTATATCAATTCTGAGCGATATGGAGTATGGCTGACTCTTTCTTCCATAGTCACGATGATGACCTTATTTGATATCGGGTTTGGGAACGGATTAAAGAATAAATTTGCAGAAGCGAAAGCAAAGTCAGAATTGAATTTAGCCAAAATGTATGTCAGTTCGACTTATGCCGTTATAATGCTTTTGATGGGAGTTCTCATCCTGTTGTTTTCCATTGTTAATCGATTTT
>JAITTA010000107.1 GCA_031287395.1 Dysgonamonadaceae bacterium
ATACCTATAAATGGTCGACCGGAGGCGACCAGATGTTTGCCGAGAACCTGAGCCCCGGTACTTATACGGTTACGATTACCGATGATAACCTGTGCGAAAGCGACACGTCTTTCGTCATCCCCGACTTGCCGTCCATTGAAGTGAAGTTGTTGACGCTGGAACAACCCAAAGCGATGGGGTATTCCGACGGAAGTCTGAGCGTGGAAGTTACAGGTGGAAACCACCCCTATAAAATCACATGGCTCGACGAACAGGGAAACGTCCTGGCCGATGATTCCCTGTATGTCGACAACGGCATTGGGCAATCCGAAATAACCGGCTTGACAACAGGAATTTACCTGTTGCGAATCGAGGACAGTAATTATCCGGCATCCCAAAATTATGGATACGGTCAATGCGGATGTCTACACGAGTTTTCCGTATTTCTACCCGAACCTCCGAAACTGGAAGTCTCTATTGCAGAATCGCATTTTATCAGCTGTAACGGGCAGAGCGACGGGGCTATCGCTTCCGATGCGAAGGGAGGGGTTCCTTTTGAAGACGGATTGCCTTACCGGTTTACCTGGTATCATAACGGCTCTCCCCTTTCGGATGGGAATCCCGAAGCTACCGGACTGAATACCGGCTTCTACCGCCTGAAAATTACGGATGCTAACGGTATCGAGGCCTGGTCGGAGACGCAGGAACTCAAACAGCCGGAATTGTTACAGGTGTCACTAACTGCGGCCGACCTGAAATGCAGCCGCGATAAGAACGGCTGGGCGGAAGCAAAGGTTACGGGAGGAACGGCTCCTTATACTTACGAATGGTCGACCGGGGACGCTGGCGCCCGCATCGAACAGGCGCCCAGAGGTGCTTATATGGTATGGGTGAGGGATAACCGGGCCTGCGAAGTGCTGGGTAAAATACGGATTATCCAGCCCGACAGTATCCGCATCGGCACTCAGTTGAGCCCCCCGCACTGTAAAGGGGGCAGTAACGGGCAAATCGAAGTGTTCATCACGGGCGGAGCGCTTCCCTACAAATACGAATGGGAAGACGGGAGTAATTTACCTGTACGCAAAGGGTTGAAAACAGGCAATTATACTTTGAAAGTCAGCGACATCAATGAATGTTCTTACGAAACGGAAACGTTCTTCCTCAGCGAACCGGACAGCGTGAAAATAGATCTGGGTCCCGGTCGCGAACTATGCGACGGGCAGGGACATGAAGTCGAAGCCGTTGTTTCCGAGCCGGTACAGGCTTTCAACTGGTATTCGCCGCAGGGAAACCTGTTGCATACCGGAAAAACTTTTACCCTGTATGATCCGGGAACGTACCGCGTCAAAGGAACTACTGCCAAAGGCTGTGAAGCCACCGGAACAATCTCGATTACCCGCGATAACCGGAAAGTCGAGGGGGAATTTATGGTAGCGTCCAAAGTCCCGATAAACGATGATATTTATTTTGTGAACATTACGACCGGAAGCAGCGATTCGATCCGGTGGATATTACCGGAGAAATCCGATGCCTTTGCCATAATAAGCGAAGATCAGAAAACTCTTCAAGTCGTATTCAGTCAGTATGGAACCTATATTTTCGGGATGCGGAGCTTTAACGGGAAATGTTATGAAACCGTCTACAAACCGGTCACAGTGATGAATCAATTTGAGATAGAAGGCTATGAGGCCGTTGAAGGCCCGAACCTGAAAGCCTTTAAGGTCTACCCAAATCCCGCAAAGGAACGATTTGTTGCGGATGTTGAACTGGCTAAAGCCTCCAAGGGAACGCTTTTGCTGATTGATTCGGGAACAGGGAAAATAGTTGAACGCAGGATATTGCCGAATAACAGGCAATTCCGGGAAACATTCGATTTACCGGCGACAGGAAAGGGATCTTATATCCTTCACCTGGTAGTTCCGGACGGCAGGTCTTCCCTGAAAGTTATTGCAAAGTAGCCGGGAGTATTCACAAGTAAATTATTCGATACAGGGATATATACTCGGGGATATTTAATAATTTCACAAAAAGAATCCGTCTCTCAATTAAAATTAACTCTTCGAGAATTGAATATTTGAGTTTAATCTCAGAGATATCCGAAGAAAAAAGTGTTAAAATGAATTGCGAGACAGCCTCTTTTTCAATTAATTGGTTATTCAATTATTCCGTTTCATTCCCAAACACCTGAGCAGCCATGCGTTTGTAACCGGCCAGTCTCCATTTGGCATTTTCTTCGGTCACTTCGAACAACACTTTGGCTTCTTCCGGAAATTGCTTGGCCAATGAAGCAAAACGCACTTCATTTTTCAGGAAATCCTGGAATTTAGTCCAATCCGGTTCTTTGGAATCCAGTTGGAACGGATTTTTACCTTCAGATTCCAACCTCGGGTCAAAACGCCACAAATGCCAGTAACCACATTCCACAGCGGCTTTTTGTTCTGCCTGAGCCTTACCCATGCCGTTTCTCAATCCGTGATTGATACAAGGAGAATAAGCAATAACGATAGAAGGTCCGTCGTAGGCCTCCGCTTCGCGGATCGCTTTCAGAGTCTGAGCCTGGTTGGCCCCCATAGCCACTTGAGCAACATAGACATAACCGTAAGTAGTAGCAATCATCCCCAAATCTTTTTTACGGACACGTTTGCCGGCAGCAGCAAACTTCGCGACAGCACCCACAGGAGTTGATTTTGAAGACTGGCCTCCGGTATTGGAATATACCTCAGTGTCCACCACCAGGATGTTGACATTCCGGCCCGAAGCGATTACATGATCCAAACCGCCGAAACCGATATCGTAAGCCCAACCATCGCCACCGATAATCCATTGCGAACGTTTCATAAAGTAATGTTTCAGTTCCAAAAGTTCTTTGCAGAGCGCGCAGGCAGGACAGTCGCAAGTATCTGAACCCGACAATTTTATCTCCTTTACCAATTCAAGCGTTTCGGCATGTTCCGCGCCCGCTTTCTCCAGATAAGCGATTATATCGTCTAATGTCTTGATATTCGGATCGTTGTTGCAACTTGTTTCGGCAAAATGACGAACTAATTCGTCTATAGTTGCAACGCCCCATTTGAGAATTTCAGCGTATTCATCGGCTGCTTTCCGGCCTGCTGCACCACTGTCGTTCATATTATCGAGCCAAGTTTGTGCGGCGTCTTTGATTTTTTGGTTTGTCCAGGAAATTGCCATCAACGCTTTTGTTTTTTGAACAACGCGTTCACGCATTTTTTCGGTCGCAATCTGCATTCCCAGACCGTATTCGGCATTGTCTTCGAATAAAGAATTTGCCCAAGCCGGGCCACGGCCGAATTCATTGGTCGTATAGGGAGTTGAAGGAGCGGAACCCGAATAAATGGAAGTACAACCCGTTGCGTTGGCAATCATCTGACGGTCGCCGAACAATTGAGAAACCAATTTAACATAAGGAGTTTCACCACAACCGGCACAAGCTCCGGAAAACTCAAATAAAGGAGTTGCAAACTGCGAATTCTTCACATTCAACGAAGTATCCACCAGATGTTGTTTCGATTTTACTTCTTTGCTGCAGAAATCCCAATTGGCCTGATTGGCATATTGAGTCTCGATCGGCATCATTTGCAATGCTTTACCGTTTTTATTCCCCGGACAAACATCAGGACAATTACCACAACCCATACAGTCGAGGACATCAATCTGGATACGGAATTGCATTCCTTCAAACTGTTTCCCCTGAGCTTTCAGGGTAGTCATTCCTGCAGGAGTTTTAGCCTGCTCTTCAGTATCAAGAACAAACGGACGTACCGCAGCGTGCGGACAAACGTATGCACATTGGTTACACTGGATACAGTTTTCCGGAATCCATACGGGAACATGAGAGGCCACACCGCGTTTTTCATACGCAGCAGTTCCCTGATTCCACGTACCGTCTTCGCGGCCTTTGAATGCAGAAACAGGGAGATCATCCCCGGCCTGGGCATTCACCGGACGAACGACATCCGCAATAAAGGCGGGAACATTATTGTCGATTTCTTTTGTAACTTCTTCGATATTGGCCCATTCGGCAGGAACCTGAACTTTCACCACATCACCGCCACGATCAACAGCTGCGTAATTCATCTTGACTATATCCTCACCCTTTTTGCCATACGATTTCACAATGGCTTTTTTCATTTGTTCCACAGCCAGTCCGTATGGAATGACACCGGTAATTTTGAAGAATGCCGATTGCAGGATCGTGTTGGTACGATTACCCAAGCCAATCTCTTCAGCAATCCCCGTAGCATTGATGATATAAAAATTTATATTATTTTTTGACAGGTATTTTTTGACATTATCAGGCAAATTTTTCTTCACTTCCTCTTCATTCCAGATAGTATTCAGGAGGAAAGTTCCGCCTTTTTTCAGACCTTTGGTTACATCGTACAAACGCAGATAAGCCTGTACATGGCAAGCCACAAAGTCCGGAGTATTCACCAGATAAGTCGAACGGATAGGTTTGTCCCCGAAACGCAGGTGCGAACAAGTAAAACCGCCCGATTTTTTGGAGTCGTAAGCGAAATAAGCCTGAGAATATTTATCGGTATTATCACCAATAATTTTAATCGAGTTCTTATTTGCACCTACGGTACCGTCAGCTCCCAGACCATAGAATTTTGCTTCAAACGGACCACCTTCAAACACCAGTTCTTCTTTCTGAGGCAGGGAAGTAAATGTTACATCATCCACAATACCGATAGTGAAACCGTTTTTAGGTTCCGGTAATGACAGGTTTTCGTAAACCGCCAGAATTTGAGCCGGAGTAGTATCCTTGGACGACAAGCCATAACGGCCTCCAACAATTACAGGTTCGTCTTTCGAGCCATAGAAACAATCTTTCACGTCCAGATACAAGGGTTCTCCATTGGCTCCCGGTTCTTTGGTTCTGTCCAATACGGCAATTCTTTTTGCCGTTTTGGGAACTGTAGCCAGAAAATGTTTCGCAGAAAACGGACGGTACAAGTGTACGGATACCAATCCCACTTTCTCCCCTTTGGCATTCAGGTAATCAATGGTTTCTTTAACGGCTTCCGTCACGGAACCCATCGCTATAATAACACGGTCTGCGTCGGCAGCGCCATAATAATCAAACAACCCATATTTACGGCCAACCAAAGCGCTCAATTGTTCCACATATTTTTCAACAATGCCCACTACCCGGTTGTAATAAACATTCGATGCTTCACGGGCCTGGAAATAAATATCCGGGTTCTGAGCCGTACCACGGACAACTGGATTTTCAGGATTTAAAGCGCGGTTACGGAATTCGGACAAGGCTTTCCGGTCGATCAGCGGCGCCAGGTCTTCATTTTCCAACATCTCGATTTTCTGAATTTCGTGGGATGTACGGAAACCATCGAAGAAATGGACAAACGGTACACGCGACGTAATTGCCGAAAGGTGGGCGACAGCAGCCAAGTCCATCACTTCCTGTACGGAACCGGTGGCAAACATGGCACAACCGGTCTGACGGACAGCCATCACATCCTGATGGTCTCCAAAAATAGAAAGCGCATGAGAAGCCAGAGCGCGTGCGGACACGTGATAAACTCCCGGCAATAACTCTCCTGCAACTTTATACATATTCGGGATCATCAACAACAATCCCTGCGATGCAGTGAAAGTAGTTGACAGCGTTCCTGCCTGCAAGGCCCCATGCATGGCGCCTGCAGCACCGGCTTCGGACTGCATTTCGTCCACACGAACCGTTTCCCCGAAAATATTTTTCCGGCCGGCAGCAGCCCATTCGTCAACATATTCGGCCATAGTCGACGACGGAGTGATCGGATAAATCGAAGCTGTTTCGCTGAACATGTAAGCAATGTGTGCAGCAGCCTGATTACCATCACAAGTGATGAATCTTTTTTGTTTTGTCATAATTTAAAAGTTATATATTTTAAGTTTTAAGTTACACGTTAATATAAAAATCCGAAAAGCCATAGCGGAATCACATTTCCACGACCCTTCTCCATGCTGTCCACGGCATAATAAACATCGGATTTATATTTTCCTCCCAAACTGCCCAATATCTTAAAATGGTATTTCCCTTCAATCAAAAACCGGACATCTTTTCTTCCCACATTCACTCGATAATCCTTATGCATCTGATTATAGAAGAAAGTATCCCTGACAGCCTGCTCATCTACCTTGACTTGCCTCATGACATGAATCAGATTCGGATTCTGCAGGTAAACCATAACCGGTTTTTTAGGAAAATCTTCATCCTCAGGATACAACATATTAATCAGCCGGGCATCCTTCAAATACTTAAGATAATTCATCACCGTCGCTCTGGAAGTCTCTATATCGCTACTCAATTGACTTACATTAGGGCTTCCGGGAGTCGTCAATGCCAACAGATAAAGTAATTTCCTCATTTTCGGGAGATAACTCTGTTCTATCTGTTTGATCGACAATACATCTATTTCCAACATCATATTCATGGTTTTAAGCAAATTTTCCGAAAAATTCCTTTTTTCAAGGAAAAACGGATAAAAACCATGATGCAAATAATCTGCCATGTAAGCCAGAGGCTTTACCTGTTTACAAACCTCATCGGAAATATCTTCATGATGAGCTAAAACATCCTCCAGAGTATAGGATTGAAAATCTGTTCCCGCCATCAAATTCAGGAATTCACGGAATGAGAATCCTCTTAAATTGTACGAAACCGCTCTCCCCGACAAATCCGGGTTTTCTTCCTTTAACCGCATTACCGATGAACCACTGAAAATTATTTTCAGGTTCGGGAAACGATCGTAACATTGACGCAATTCCTTCGACCAGTCCGGAGACTTGAACACTTGATCCACCAGTAACACTCTCCCTCCTTTCATCTGAAATTCGTTCGCAAATTCGGAAAGCGGCTTACAGGTAAAACAAAAATCGTTCAGATTGATATACAGGCATTCCTTATCGTCCGGAGAAAAATTTTCTTTGGCATATTGCAACAAAAATGTCGTTTTTCCTACTCCCCGGGGCCCTTTGATGCCGATCAGCCGATCGTTCCAATTGATCTCCTCCACCAGTTTTCTACGAATGGGTGAGTCAACATGTTCTACTAAATATTGATGTGTTCTATACAATGAATCCATTTCAATACTCTGAATTTAGGATACAAATATAAGAATTATTTCAAAAATTGCAAAGTCGAGATTGCAATTTTTGAAATAATTTGTTCATTTTGAATTCAAAATAACCGGAGGTTTTGTCATCAGTTACCTTGAATAAATCCGTTGCGGATTATTTTATTCCTCGAATTTTATGTTGAACCTATAAGAATCAAAAAACTGCCGATGTTTTTTCTATCGGCAGTTTTTTGTGACTGTACTGAAAACTCTCAAAGTAATTTCGATCGAAAACAAAAATTGCTGCCGGAATTTTTTCCAACAGCAATTTACTATGAATTAACGGAATATCCTTTTATTTAATATAAACCGATAACATCCACACTTTCTTTTCGAAACTTTTTATCTGATGAGCCAAAAAGTGAATTGTTCCGGAATCGCCGGCTTTCACTGCCAAAGCCTGAAGACTATGCAATTTCACGAGTAGAAGTTTCAAGCTTTCAAGAATCGCATTGACTCCTTTGAGCCAGTCTGTCACTCCTGCAAGCTCTTGAATATCCGATTGCTTGATGTATTCGGAAAATCTGGATTCCGGTTTCCCTCCCAACATAATGATTCTTTCGGCTATCGTATCAATGGCTTCTGCAAATTCATTGTAATATTCTTCATAAATGGGATGTAATTCAAAAAATTTATCGCCTTCTATCAGCCAATGTAAACCCCTTAGATTGGTATAAAACACCTGATAGTTTGCCAATAAAGCTTCCAATTCTCCAATAATAGGTTTCACAACTGCTGTGTCCAATCCTACACTGTTTAATTTTGACATAATCTTTTTTTAGTGTTAAATTTATTATACTTTTGTACTGCATGTATTTTAAAAACAAAAATAAGAAAAAATTGTTCAACCCCGGAACAAAACAAAAATCGATTTGATTTGTTCTTACGAAAAATCTATTTATGACCTTCGGAGATTTATTCAACCCGGAATTCTACATCAATCATGGCGGAATATGGCTTCTGCTCTTCATCGTATTTGCCGAAACAGGGTTGATGTTCGGTTTTTTCCTTCCGGGCGACAGCCTTATCTTCATCGCAGGGATTTATAGCCGGCAACTGATCGACACCATCCTACCCGGGGGCACCGGTTACGATTTTCTCGATTTATTACTGCTGATCGCGTTGCTATGCATCTGTGGAATTTCCGGAAATTGGGTCGGCTACTGGTTTGGAGAAAAAAGCGGCCCTTACTTGTTCAACAAAAAAGATTCCTGGATTTTCAAGAAAAGATACCTGATTCAGGCAAAGAAATTCTACGACGACTACGGAGCGCAGACCGTCATTTTCGCCCGTTTTCTGCCTACCGTACGGACATTTGTTCCCATTGTCGCCGGAATAGTAAATATGAATAAAAATAAATTTATGCTTTTCAACATCCTCGGATGTGTTTTCTGGATTGTATCGATGTCCATGGCCGGCCATTATATGGAAAAACTCCTAAGAGAAAGTTTAGGAATAAGTATAAAAAACCACCTCGAAGTCATTGTAATCGGACTGATTATTATAACCACTATCCCATTTATATGGAAGTATTTCTCTATAAAAAGGAAAAAGCACTAAAAACCGTATTCTACTATATCAGAATAAAATAAAACATGTTGCAAAGCATAAAAAATACCAAATAATACACTTGGAAATTTCATTTTTCTTTTTTATATTTGCAAAATAATTCTATGATTTCGATAAATCTTTGAGATTTGCCTCCTTTAAAGATAGTAAGAAAAAACCTTCTTACGAAAAGAAAGATCACAGACTAACCGCAGACCATGTTCAACTTAAACGAAAGAAGGCGTACAAAAATACAAATTATTCCCAACATCCAAAATCCCGGATAGGGATTATCCGGCAGGTTTGGCGTATCCGCTTTGCAAAATGCAAAACCGGTTGCGGTAAAAAATCAATGATCAAACAACTAACACATTAATTATTATGAAAAAGTTATTTGTTATGGGTGTTATCCTTGCCTGTTCAATGGGATTAAGTACAGCTGGAAACGAAGATCCGGCAGTACAAATCTGCTGGCACAATTCTTGTGGACAGATGCATTGTGGCATTTACTATTTGAATGGTCCCGCCTCGGATTTACGTCAAGATATAGCAAATTCTGAAAATGATTGTCCGCCCGATGAGGCGAGCGAAGAATAAATTTTTAATTTTTTGAGGGTGGATTAAAATTTTTAAAAATCTGCCCTCAAATTAAATCGGAATATCATGAAACAAATTTTAATTGTCTTGGCTTTGCTATACACAACAATAGGGCAAGTTCATGCTCAAGTCAGGCTTCTTGACTTTGCTCCGCCAACGGGGGATACACTTGGTTATTCAAAAATCCGCTGCGTGTATGAACAATATGTACTGGAAGATACTGTAAATCCTCAAAAAAAGCCTGTCAAAAACCAAATGTATTTACAAATCGGAGAGCAAGTTTCCAAATACATGAGTTGTTTCGAATTCCAAAGCGATTCATTAATGGCCGATGACTATAAAAAGAAGAATAACGTAGATATTGTCGAAGCTATTCAAAGCGGGCGATACGGGAAAGTCACCGAAAAGTATGATAAGATTCAATTATATAAAAATTTCCCTGAGCATAAAAACACCATTCGAAACAGGATTGCAGGGGATAATTACATTTATCAGGAAGACATCGTCAAGCCTCAGTGGAGAATCGAGAATGAAAAAGCGACTGTTCTGGGTTATTCCTGTATCAAAGCCACCACCACTTTCTGCGGAAGGAATTACATGGCCTGGTTTACTCCGGATATCCCGGTCAGCGACGGCCCCTGGAAATTTACCGGCTTGCCGGGCTTGATCCTGAGAGTATACGACGACAAAGGTCAAGTCACTTTCGAATGTACCCAGATTTTAAAAGTCGGCTGGAAGGATCCTATCGTAAAACCAAAAGAGAATAGAAATACCATAAAAACCTCAAAAGAAGATTTCTACAAGCAGCTGAAGCGGTATTGCGATAACCCGACCGGTGTGGCCAACAGCAACACAAGGGTTACAACTACGGCCACCAGAAGGATATTGCCCAGGATGCCTTATAATCCGATTGAACGGATCGAATGAAAAGAATATTTCCATACCTGTTTTTAACCGGATTTTTGTTTTGCGTTTTTGCCTCAAAAGCGCAAAACACGATTCAGGGAGTTGTTATCCATAAAGAAAAACAAAAACCGTTGGTCGACGCAGTAGTTATTTTCAGGTATATCAATCAGGATGATATTCTTGCTTACGAAATGACCGACGAACGAGGCGAATTTTCCCAAAATATCCCGAATGGAAACGATTCCGTTAAAGTGGTTGTTTCCATGCTGGGATATAAAACCGTAAGCCTGTCGGTACGCAACAAACCGCAACAATTAAGATTCCAACTGGAACCCTCCGAAATAGAACTGAAGGAAGTGACCGTGAGGGCGCCCAACCTCAGGAAACAAAACGATACGCTACACTACCATGTTGCAGGATTCAAATCGGCCCAGGACAGAGCTATCGGGGACGTGTTGAAAAAACTGCCGGGTATCGAAGTGACCCAAGCCGGAAGCATTTCATACAACGGAACGCCGATCAACGGGTTCTACATCGAAGGAATGGATCCGCTCGGAAACAAGTATTCCTTAGCCGTAAACAATGTTCCCGTCGATGCGGTTACGGATATACAAGTGATTGAAAACCACCAGCGGGTAAGAGCCCTCAAAGACCTGGTACTGTCTAACCAGGCTGCAATCAATCTCAAACTGAAAAATAATCAAATGATCAAACCCATAGGGACTGTCGATGGGGCCTTCGGCTGGGAACCTTTACTCTGGAACATAAAATTATTTTCCATGCTGGCCGCCCCCGAAAAACAAGCCCTGTTGACCTATAAAACCACCAATACGGGCCAGGATCTCACATTGGAACTGACGGAACACCCGCTGCTGATGAATAACGGCAAACCGCCGCTTCCGGCGGATCTGTTTTCCACCCAGAGTTACAATGAATTACCGTTGACAAAGAACCGTTACCTGTTCAATAAAACACATATTGTCAGCATCAACAGCCTCCGGAAAATAAACGAATACGTCCAGATGAAAATCAATACCGATTATTCTTACGATGAACGATCGCAGGACATTATCAAAAAAAACGAATACTATTTTCCCATAGAAGACAGTCTGCTGATTATCGATGAAATCAACACGCTCAACCAATATAACAACCTGGCGAACGTAAAACTGACCTATACAGACAATGCTCCGGGGTATTTTGTGGAAAATACCCTCAAATTCGGAGGAAAATGGACGACGGAAGCATCGTCCGTTACGGGTACAAACGAAGTGCGCCAAAATTACCATCTTCCGGTTTTCCACATTCAAAACGACCTGAATTATACGAAACGGAAGGGCGATAGGGCATTCCGGTTTACTTCTTTTATCCGTTATTCCAATCAACCCCAGAATCTGACGGTACTATCCGATTCCCTGATGTTCCGGAATCAAACCGCACAACAAGACGCTATGCAATCCGTTTTCTACACCGATAACGGGACTTCCTGGAATTACCGGTTCAATCAAAAATCCGTTGTTTCGATCGATTTCAGATTACGCGCAAACCTGCAGGAATTGGATACTAAAATGAATTTTATACCTTTCACGGAAAAAGATCTTTCCAATGATATCCGGTGGAATCAATTCGATTACATTGTCTCGCCGTCTTACGTTTACAATTATTCCTCCAATTTCCGGATCAATTTCAAATTCCCGTTTAACTTTGTCGATCTGTATGTCCATGATCATTACCTGGATGAGAAAAAACATTTCAATTTTTCACTCATTGATCCTTCGCTGCATCTGAATTACAATTTCGATGAGCTATGGGAAAGTTCTTTGCAAGCCGGGTATGAAAACGAAATCGGAGATCTCTTCGATCTCTCCCGTGGAAGTACGATGTCGAACTACCGGCATTTCATGGCCGGAAGCGGGATTCTTGGAAAAAGGGAATCTCAACATTATTCCTGGAGGTTAGCTTACCGTAATGCGATAACGACTTTGTTTTTCAACTTCACTTTATCATACAGGCCAACAAAGCGCAATCTATTGGTTAATCGGACTTTCATCAATAACTATTCCGTTTCCGTCGAACAAAATATTGAAAATCAACGGGATATCCGGTCGGCAAGAATGCAGATTGGAAAGTATTTCAGCGATTTGAAAACAAACATATCGGTGGGTATGAATTACAACCAAACCGATTTTGAACAGAAACAACAACATTCCATAATTCCCGTAACCAACAAAATCCTGGTGATCGATTCGAAAATCGATACGAAATTAGGCGATTGGGGGGGCATGATGTACAACGGTTACCTCATGAACCTCCGAAGTATATTTTCCGGCAGGAACAATACTCCCCTCAATCAAGCCATACAAAACCTCGCTTTTTTCGTCTTCCCGAATAGAAAATGGCAAATCAAACTTCAGGGTGAATACTTATATAACGACATCCGGTCCGATTTGAGTAAAAAATTGTTTTTCTGCGATATCGGGGTTAAATACCAATTGAAATCCGTGGAATTTTCTTTCGATTACACGAATATTTTCAACCAGAAAGAATACAGTTACACTTCATTCGACGGGGTTAACACCTATTCTACAAAATACAACCTGCGTCCGGCAAACTTTCTACTCGGGATGAGTTTTAAATATTAGGAAATCATGCCGGAAGTAATTTTTTTACCATTTCCGAAATGGCTCTACCTTCTGCTTTTCCGGCCAGTTTCTTTGAAGCAACCCCCATTACTTTTCCCATATCTTTGGCCGATGTGGCTCCCACTTCGGAGAATATCCGTTTGATTTCCGATTCCAATTCCTCCGGAGTCATCTGTTTCGGGAGGTAGGTTTCCAATACGGCGACTTCAGCAAGCTCTTTTTCAGCTAATTCCGGACGGCTTTGTTCGACATAAATACCGGCGCTGTCTTTCCGCTGTTTTACCATCTTCTGAATGATTTTTACAGCCGCTTCATCCGTTAAATCACCATCACCGCCTTTAGCCGTCTTCGCTTCCAGAAATTCTTTTTTTACCCCACGAAGAGCTTCCAGGCGTATTTTATCTTTTGCCAGCATGGCATTCTTAATGTCTTCACTGACTTTGTCAAACAAGTTCATTATTGTAAATTTTAAAATTGTATGAGATTTTCGTTATTTTGTTCACCATCATCATTCTTCCCGTTTCCTTCATCCTCTTCCAAAACCGTATATTTTGCATCCAACTGATCGATTTCCTTTTCCATCTTCTTCGAATCGCGGTTGTAGGCGGGATATTTTACAATGATATCAATCAGGGAATCATCATCCATTTGTTCAAGAGTAGTAAACAAGAATGGTTTCGGACGAATCCTCTTATTCAGGTTCGTGAAAGCACTTTCTCCATAAACTTTGGCAATCCTCTTTTTGTTTTCTTCGCGCCGGCGTTCTTCTTCCTCCAGCCTGGACATTTCATCCAAGCGTTTTGCAAGTTCTTCTTTCTCAATCCGTTCTTTCATGAACGGTACATGTGACATTCCGAATCCGGTGGCCAGGATGGTAATTTTTACATTTTCTTTCAGACCTTCATCAATTGCCGTACCCCAGATTACTTCAATATCGGAATCAAAACGGGACATAAAGTTGTGAACTTCAGTCATTTCTTCCATCATTAACGGAGATTCGTGACTGGACGAGATATTCAGGAGTATTTTTTTTGCGTTGAACACATCATTGTTATTCAATAAAGGAGAATTCAAGGCATTTTCGATAGCTTTCGATACCCGGCTTTCACCGGAACCCAACCCGCTACTCATAATAGCTACTCCTCCGTCTTTCAGGATAGTATGCACATCGGCAAAATCGAGGTTGATATATCCCGGAACCGTAATGATTTCGGCAATACTTTTTGCAGCCACCGTCAAGGTATCGTCGGCTTTCTGAAAGGCGTTCGGCACATCCAGGTCGTGGTAAATATCACGCAAACGCTCATTATTGATTACCAGAAGCGCATCGACATTTTCGGCAATCCTTTCAACACCGTCCAAAGCTTGGATAATCTTCCGTTCACCTTCAAACAGGAACGGAATGGTAACAATACCTACCGTCAGGATTTCCATGCTTTTTGCAATCCGGGCAATTACCGGAGCGGCTCCTGTTCCGGTTCCTCCCCCCATACCGGCGGTTATAAAAACCATTTTAGTGCCGTCGTCCAGGAATTTCCAGATATCATCGGAGCTTTCTTCCGCAGCCAGACGGGCTTTCTCAGGACGATTACCCGCTCCCAGACCTTCCGTTACCGTTTTTCCCAGTTGTAATTTGGCCGGCACATCGCTTTTGAACAAAGCCTGACTATCCGTATTGCAAAGTACAAAAGTAACATCATGAATACCTTCGTGATACATGTGATTCACAGCATTACCTCCACCTCCGCCAACACCTATAACCTTGATGATCGAGGACCGGCCGGTAGAAAATTCAAATTTTATAAGATCATCATCCATAATTAAATATTTTGTAATATTTATTTTTCATCTTTGAAGTTTTTCTGATTTTCGGAATCTTCGTAACCATCACCTTCATCAAACAGCCCTTTACTGGCACCCTCAATACCTTTTCCAACACTCTTTCTGATTCTTGTAAAGAAAGATTCCCTACTCCCGCCTTCCGGAGATGAATTATTTGTTGAAGAACTCGTTCCAGGTGGTTTGCGGGTACCTCTGGTCGTATTCACGGGAGGTGTTTCATCATTTGTTGATGGGAAAAGATTGCCTTGAGTCCCTTTTCCGGGAGCAACAGGAGCCGGTACGGCGCAATTCTCTTTTCCAAGCGTCAATAATCCTACAATTTCAGCATTTGAAGTATCATTTGCCCAATCGACCGCCTGGTTCACAAGAGATTTTTTGATTGCAGCCACCCGGACTTCCATTCCTGATTTTTTCCGGATTGCATCCGCAATTTTCTTCAAATTCGCACCTCCTCCCGTTATGATGATTCCGGCACCCAGCACATCGCCAAACCCGGATACTTTAATTTGTTCCAGTACATTTGCCAGAATCTCGTCTAACCGGGCTTCTACTACCGCATTCAAATCATTAGTCCGGATTTTAGGGTATTCATCGATCTTCACTTGTTCATCCAGTTCAACAACAGCGCAACCCCAATTGACTTTCAGGTCTTCGGCCTCATCATCCAGGACATTCAGGGTGGTAATGTCTTTGGTAATTACGTCTCCTCCGACAGGAATTGCTACCAGATGTTTCAGGAACGAATTTTTATAAACCGAAACCGATGTGACTCCCGCACCAAATTCGACCAAAGCGCAACCCAGTTCTTTCTCTCTATCGATGAGGACAGCTTCTGCCGAAGCAATAGGAGAAATAAAAAATCCGGCAATATTTATTTTTGCTTTCTGCTTTATACTGATTTCCAGATTATTTTTAATCGAAGGACGGCCCAAAATCAATTTGTACCTGGCTTCTATTTTTTTACATTCCAGACCTTTCGGCTCAGCAGTCAGCCGATTATCAAGGTAATACTCAGGAGATAGGATTTCTATGACTCCGTACAATTCGGGATCGTATGCACGACATTCCTTTTCCATGGAAAGCAAAACCGAATCATCCACGATTCCATCCACTTGGCGAAAAGCGCTGTACAATTCCAGATGGAGGGATTGTCCGCCAACCCCCACATAAACTTTATCAATTTTAGGGTCCAGTTTATTATTCATCCTGGAAATAAGCAAGTTTACTTTTTCCGCCGCTTCTCCTACATTATACACGTAACCCTTACGCATACATGACCCGGAGTCTATCTTTTCGGATGCCATCACCGAAAGAATCCCCTGCTCATTCTTCTTTCCAACCATCGCGATCATTTTGGATGTTCCAAGATCCAATGCTGCAATAAATTCCGATTGTACCATAACTATTTTAATTGAAAATTGAGAATTGAGAGTGGAGAATGATTCACTCTCAATTTTCAATTATTGTTGTTTCTTCTTGTGCAAACCACCTGATTTTTAAATTTGAGATTGATCACAGAGTACCTGTTCCAACCGATTTTATCTAATCCTTTTTCATAGAAAATCCGGAGTTTTTCCAGGTTTTCCGTATAATCTTCCAATTTACCGAGGATAATCTGATGATTACCAACCCGGGGTGTTATCTCTACATCCTGATCAGGAGTGACATAAATCTGTTCTACCTGATTATCCCAGAATTTATTATCCTGTAAAAATAACGCAAATTTATACAATTTGGTTGCTGCAAAGTTTTTATCTATATATCCCGTTGCAACAGGCACATAAGAGGCAAAAACCGACGTAGGCAACGGCATAATTTCCCCTTCGCTATCAATATAATAACTTCCCGTTGTAGAAAATATCCGCAAGATAGGTATTTTTTGTGAAATTTCCACCTTGATATTTCCCTGAAGGGTTTTATAACATTCCACATTCTTGATTAACTTATTTTCTCTCAACTTTTCTTCAATTGCTCCCGTATTGATTTCCGTCAGTTTTTTTCCAATCGGGCTCAAACCTGCATTCCGAAGGAGTATGGCCACCTCTTTACTCTCGATAAAGTGCCGGTCTAAAGTGTCTTTAACAACCACTTCCAAATCTTTACACACCCCGGTTCCTGCATTGGGATTCAACACAAAAATCGCATAAAAAACATACAATAACAACACCAGTGTCAATGAAATAAGTGCAATTTTTTTTATCATGATTCAGAATCGATTTTGTGATAATAAAATCTCCTTTACCGGTTCCACCAACAGTTCGATATCTCCGGCTCCTACCATCAATACCAGTTCATAACTACCCTTTGATATCACATCCAACAGTTCCTGTTTACTGCACAGACGTTTTTCCCCGGTTCTAATCCGTTCTAAAATCATACCGGAACTCACACCGGGAATAGGTTCTTCTCTGGCCGGATAAATTGGAATCAATAGGACTTCATCCGACAAGGACAAAGCTTCTGCAAATTCTTTGTAGAAATCTTTCGTCCGGGAATACAAATGCGGTTGAAAAACGGTAGTCAGTTTTTTCTCCGGATACAATTCTTTCACAGACCGGATACTGGCCTCCAATTCTTCAGGATGATGGGCATAATCGTCGATTAACACTATTCTATCCGATTTCAAATGAAAATCAAAGCGGCGTTTTGCACCCTGAAAAAAAGATATTCCTTTATGTAATTCCTCCGGAGTTGCGCCGTTCAACCAGGCAACAGCCATTGCAGCTACCGCATTTTCAATATTAATTCTTACCGGGACTCCCAGCTTAATCTGTTCTATCGTCTGATCCGGAGTGACAAAATCAAAAACAATCTCGCCATTTCCAATACGGATATTTTTTGCATAAAAATCAGAAATACTTTCTTCACTACCGGAGTACCTATATAATTTGACTCCTTCTTTCAATCGAGGTTTAATATCCACATTCCGGTGCATCAATAACACTCCATTTTCTTTTATCAAAGAAGTAAAATGGATAAAACTTTCCCGGTAAGCTTCCTCCGTACCGTAGATGTCCATATGATCGGGAGCTACAGAAGTAATGACAGCCATGTAGGGATGCAACCAATGAAAAGATCGATCGTACTCATCCGCTTCAATCACAGTCAGATCACTTTTATCGGACAATAACAGGTTATTGTCGTAATTTTTCAGAATCCCCCCTAAAAAAGCATTACAGTCGATATGCGATTGTTTTAATAAATGAGCAATCATCGACGAAGTAGTCGTTTTCCCATGAGTTCCTGCAACACAAATTCCCCGGTTCAATTTTGTAATTTCGCCCAATACCTGCGCCCTTTTCATTATTTCAAAACCATTTTCACGAAACCAGGTCAATTCGGAATGATCGTTCGGAACGGCAGGCGTATAAATTACCAGGGTAGTTTCTTTATCTTTGTAATCGTCAGGAATCAATCCTACATTGTCTTCATAATGTATTTCGGCACCTTCATCGTTGAGTTGCTTTGTCAGAAAGGACTCCGTTCGATCGTATCCCCCTGTCTTTTTACCTTTCGACAGGAAATAACGCACCAGATTACTCATGCCAATGCCTCCGGCACCTATGAAATACAAAGATTCTATGTTATTCAGATCTTTCATTCTTCTTAATCATTTTCATCTTAAGGGCTTAAAATTTTAAGCCTCTACGGAATGTATAATTTTTTCTATTTCATTGACAATCCGGCCGGCTGCTCCCGGCAATGCCAACTTTTTGATATTTTCGCTCAAAGAATTCAATTTCGCCTCATCATTTATCAAATCATCGGCAGTTGCAATCAAGTCTGCTATTGCCCGGTCGTCTCGAACCATTATGGCCGCATTCTTATTCACCAAAGCCATCGCATTCTTCGTCTGATGATCCTCCGACACATTCGGTGAAGGCACTAAAATCACCGGTTTCCCGACAATACAGAACTCGGAAATGGAACCGGCTCCTGCCCTGGATACAATGACATCGGCCGCCGAATAGGCCAAATCCATACAGGAAATAAAATCCGTCAGATGAAGAAGCAAATTCCCTTTACTTTCAATACTTTTACAAGCATCCTCATAATAATATTTACCGGTTTGCCAGATATATTGCAACTCTCCTGTTTCAATGGCATCCAGATTTTGCATTATACACCGATTCAAAGTCCTGGCTCCCAAACTTCCACCCAAGACCA
>JAITTA010000122.1 GCA_031287395.1 Dysgonamonadaceae bacterium
TGTATAACAACGTATAACAAATTATTAACGTATGAAACCTGAAGTTGTAATCGGTCGATTGCTTCTTGAAAAAAAACTGACTCTCGGCACTGCCGAAAGTTGCACGGGAGGAAGGATTGCCGGTTTGATTACTGCTGTTCCGGGAAGTTCTGCTTATTTTAAAGGTGGAATTGTGGCCTATTCCAATGAAGTCAAACAGCAGGTACTGAGTGTTTCGGGTACTGATCTGGGGAAATACGGCGCTGTAAGCGAACCGGTCGTATTACAGATGGTAACAGGAGCGCGGCAGGTGTTAAAAACCGATTGTGCCGTTTCTACATCCGGAATTGCCGGACCGGATGGCGGAACTCCCGGAAAACCGGTTGGAACTGTTTGGATTGCGGTTTCGTATAAAGAAAAAACGGTAGCCCGTAAATTCCATTTTTCAGGCTGCCGTGAAGAGAATATTTTGTCGGCAGCAAACGCAGGACTGAATATGTTGATAGAACTTTTAGATGGATAATATCTTCAGCGTATTCAATAAATCCCTGTTAATAGGTTTCTGGTTTTTAATTGCTTTTGAAAAAGGAATATAGACAATTTTATCGTCTTGTATTCCAATCATAACATTGCGCTGGTCATCCAGTAAAGCATCGATTGCAGCAGCCCCCATACGGCTGGACAGGATACGGTCAGCTGCAGTGGGAGACCCTCCGCGTTGAATGTGACCCAATATGGTTACGCGTACATCGTATTCGGGATATTCTTTTTTAACCCTTTCGGCCATTCCCATAGCCCCACCGGTTAATTCGCTTTCTGCGACCAATACGATAGAACTGTTTTTCGATTTGCGGAAACCATTCTTAATCAGTTCTTCCAGTTGATCCACTTCTGTAGATATTTCCGGGATAATAGCCGCTTCGGCTCCCGAAGCAATCGCCCCGTTTAAAGCCAGAAATCCGGCATCCCGTCCCATGACTTCGATGAAAAACAAACGTTCGTGAGAAGTCGCCGTGTCGCGAATCTTATCGACGGCTTCCATTATTGTGTTTAAAGCCGTATCGTAGCCAATCGTCGTATCCGTACCATACAAATCATTATCGATTGTTCCCGGAATTCCTACAATAGGAAAATTGAATTCCTGGGCAAAAATCCGGGCGCCGGTCAAAGAACCGTCGCCTCCGATTACAACCAAAGCATCGATTTTCTCTTTTAATAAAGTTTCATGAGCTGTAACACGTCCTTCCGGAGTCATGAATTCCTTAGAACGAGCTGTTTTTAAAATCGTTCCCCCCTGTTGGATGATATTACTGACATTGTTGGTCCTGAATTGTACAATCTCTCCTGTAATAAGTCCCCTGTAGCCTCTATAGATGCCTTTTACCTCAAAACCATTATATATTGCGCTACGGGTGACTGCGCGGATCGCAGCATTCATTCCGGGAGCATCTCCACCGGAAGTCAGGATGCCTACACATTTAATTTCTGCCATAACTGAATAAATTTTGCCTGAAACGAGCATTAACCTTTGGCAAGCCAAAAGAAATGATCATGCGAGTTCCATATGACCTTTAAAAATAAAATTATGTACATATGAAAAAACTGCACAAAGTTACAACTTCTTTCCTGAAAAACACATCTTGTAGTAAAAATCATGCCTTACAGGATAAACATTTCAATAGAAAATGCGGATTTACTACTTGAATTGGAGTGAATTCGCATTTTTGTTAAAAACAGAAAAAGAAAAAACAATTACAGTAAAAGCCTTTGGGGAGCAACATCTAAATTTATACAAATTTTGTATTTTATAGCATTAATTTAAAAAAAAACAAAATCATTGTGTATGAAAAAAGCAAAAAACTATGTTGAAAAAATCATTCTTTCACAGAAATTTCTCCTATCGTTGTTTTTTTGTTTTCTTGTCTCGGCAAATATGCAGGCACAGGAAATCAGCGGAACGGTAATAGACGAAAAGAATGAACCCTTACCAGGAGTCAGTGTAAGTGTAAAAGGAACAAAAGACGGTATGCCTACCGGTTTAAATGGAAAATTTTCCCTCAATGTAACGGATGCAAATGCTGTATTGGTATTTCAGTACCTTGGCTACAAAACCCAGGAAGTGAAAATAGCCGGAAGAACGGACGTTACCGTAATGATGTACGAAGATCAGCAATTACTGGATGAGGTCGTCGTGGTAGGTTTCCAGTCACAACGAAAAGTCAACTTAACCGGAGCAATCACTGCGGTGGGGGCAGAAGTCTTTGAAAACCGGCCTGTTTCGAATATAGGTCAGGCTTTGCAAGGGGTGGTGCCCAACCTGAATATCAGTATCAGCAACGGAGCTCCGAACACCGTACCGTCATTCAATATCAGAGGAGGTACATCCATCGAGAAAAACAGTGATGGTGCTTGGACAGTAACTCGTGGCGCTCCGCTTATTTTAGTGGATGGAGTAGAATACAGCGCGACCATGCTCAACCAGATGAATCCCAACGATATCGAAAGCATGAGTGTGATCAAGGATGCTTCGGCTGCCGCTATTTACGGGACAAAAGCAACTTATGGCGTTATGTTGATTCAAACAAAATCAGGAAAATTCGGACAGAAAGGAAAAATAAGTTATAGCTATGATCTTTCATTCGAGACACCTTCTGCTATTCCCGACATCCTGGATGCATACACCTTGCAAAAGGCATCCATGGATAAAACTACGTGGACGGGAGGCTCTGTCGGTTCCTCCGAACAAACAAAGCTGGAGGCTATCAGAAAATACATGGATAATCCTACTCAGGAAAACGCCTGGTATATGGATGGAAACACTATTGTTTGGGTTGCAAATATGAATCCTTACGATATTCTTCTCCGGGACTATGCGCCGACACATAAGCATAATCTGAGTATTCAGGGAGGTTCGGATAAAGTAACTTATTATGTATCTTTAGGTTATCAGAATGAAGAAGGTTTGTATAAAATCGGTAATGATGTATATAACCGTTACAACGGAATGGTAAGAGTCAATGCCAAAGTAAAAAAATGGTTCAATGTGGAAGGCCGTTTGAATTATAACCGCACCACTTATGATTCTCCTTATCTGGTTGGAGGAAAAGGGACTGTGTGGTCTGCTATGAAAGGGGGCGAAATTGCGAAAAATATCAATATGCCGCTTATGACCGGTCCGAACGATCCGATTCCCAATGCTTATACCGATAATATCCTTTCCTGGTTATCGTATGGAGCAAAATCCCAAACAACATCGGCTACGACGGCCATGTCTTTGTCACCGGAATTCATTATTATACCTAATACCTTAAAAGCAAAAGCCGATTTGTCTTTCACGCCGCAATCCACAGTTTCGGAACGTCGCAGTCCGAAACATGACTACGTGACTACCAGCTGGAACAGTACGGTAGCCGAACAGAGCGAAGCACAGGAACATCGCGGACAATTGTCGAGAAATTCGACGGATACTTATCTCATTAATGCTTACTTCGATTTCAATAAGACATTTGCCGGAAAACATGCTGTTTCGGCCGTTCTGGGATACAGCCAGGAATCCGTAACATATGGATCTTTAACGGCCGATTTGAGAGGATTGTTCTCTCCGAACATCCTGAAACCCGGAGCTGCCGACGATATCACGTTGCATACGATTTCAACGGGAGCGCAAAGACGTACCGGACGCGCCGTATTTGGCGGGATAAATTACGTTTTTAACGACCGTTATCTGTTTGAAGTGAAAAACCGTTATGATGGCAGTTCCCGATTTACCAAGAGTGAACGTTTCGTGTCTTTTCCTGCTTTCTCTGCCGGTTGGAGAATTTCGGAAGAAAGTTTTATGGATTTTACAAACGACTGGCTGGATAATCTGAAAATCAAGGGGTCGTGGGGCCGGTTAGGTAGTCAACCGAGTTCTTATTATCCTTATCAGGCAACCATGGGTTCAGGAACAGCTTCTTATTTTATTGATAATAAATGGGTTAGTTATGTCGGCGCTCCCGGTTTGATATCGCCTTCACTGACTTGGCAAAAAGCGGCGACAACCAATTTCGGAATTGATGCCAATCTCTTGAAAAATCGTCTGGATGCAGAATATAACGTCTATAAAAGAAGGGTAACCGATATCCTGCTCGACGGCGAAGTTCCGTATCCTTCCGTATTGGGGGCCAATCCGCCTACCGTCAATAGCGGAATTATCGACGCATATGGCTGGGAATTCTCTCTGAATTGGCGGGACAGGTTAGCCAACGGGATAACTTATAAAGTCGGACTGGTTGTTTCGGACGAACAGACTGAAGTGGTAAAATTCTCCGGCAATCCTACGAAATTGTTATCTACTCTCTATGATGGAATGGTTACCGGTAATATTTGGGGATATGAAACCGGAGGCATTTTGCAGGTATCCGATTTAACTCCGAATCCGGACAAGGCAGGCGCTTACCTTTTCAACGGGCCGAATCAACCCGGAACTACTTACTGGCCGGGATATATGTGGTACCGGGATATTAATGGAGACGGGCTTGTCAATGGAGGCTCCGGTACTTTGGAAGAGCATGGCGACCAGAAACTTCTCGGAAACAGTACGCCCCGTTACCGGTATGGAATTACCGCAGATATCAGTTGGAAAGGATTTGACTTGAACTTGTTTTTCCAGGGAATAGGAAAAAGAGATTTGTGGATCAGTAACTCTTCTTATTGGGGTGGAGGAGCCGGTTCCCGTTGGATGTACGATCGTTCGTGGACGCCGGAAAGAACCGATACTCAATTCCCGATGTACACGGCGAGCGTAAGTACGCAATCGGCTTATATGATTAATGGCGCTTATCTTCGTCTGAAACAGGCTATATTGGGCTATACCCTGCCTCAATCGCTTACTAAAAAATTAGATATAGAAAGATTACGATTCAGTCTTGCCGGATACAATTTGTTTGAGATTATGGATATTCCGAGAGTATTTGATCCTGATCAGATTTCAGACGCTTATCCTCAAAAACGAATCATATCATTGGGAGCACAAATTACATTTTAATTTCAATAAATAAGAATAAGTATGAAAAAAATAAAATATTATGTCTTGTTGTACCTGATGGCGGGTTTGGTATCGTTATCTTCGTGTGATGATAATTTCTTACAACAAGATCCTATTCAGGAATTGGCAGAAGGTTCTTTCCTTAAAAACGAAGGAGACTTACCTTATTATCTGAACCAGTTGTATAACCGGTATATATCGGGGCATCAAAGCGGTTGGGCATACGATCGTATAGCTCCTTTTTACGATGTACAGGGTAGTCCGATTATTTACAATGACCTTTTTTCAGATAACATGGTAAAGTCGGGAGGTGCAAGCAGCCGTTTGAACGAATCGTACAGAGTGCCGTCGAGTGGAACCAATGAAGGCTGGAAATGGGATAATTTACGTCTTATCAATTATTTCCTGCGTAATTACCGGCAGGCCGAAGGTTCGGTTAACGATCCTTCCGAATTGAACAAATGGGCTGCTGAAGCTTATTTCTTCAAAGCTCTTGATTATTACCAAAAAGTACTTATATTTGGTGATGTACCCTGGTATACTTATGATCTGAATATC
>JAITTA010000223.1 GCA_031287395.1 Dysgonamonadaceae bacterium
TTCATCCTCTCCGTTAACCAGTTTATCCGGGGAATTTGCGATTTTTACATCCGGCTCCAATTGTTGGTTTTCCAGATAACTACCGTCCGGTAACTCGTAACCGACTATAGGGATACCGAAAATAAGTGTAGGATCTTGCAGGTTTTCCCAGGAAACGCTGGTCATAGTTCCCGGTACGGGCATCCCCACGAGTTTACCTATTCCGGTGTGTTTATATACCCAGGGAGTGCCGTGGGCATTGGAATAACAGGCTTCTCCCGTCACCATGATAGAAGGTTTGTTCCAACGGCGGCTTGGCATATCACAGGTTTCGATACCGCGAATGACCTGGGTAAAGTATTTCTTACCGCTGAACAGGACTTCAATATCTTCGTGAAGGCGACCGCCTCCATTGAAACGGATATCGATAACGATTCCTTCTTTGTTATTGTATTTCCCCAGAATATCGGAATAAATAGTCCGGAAACTGGGATCTCCCATGCTTTGAATGTGGACATATCCCAAACGTCCGCCGGATAAACGTTCCACGTCGGCTTCCCGTTGTTTCACCCAGCGATTGTAAAGCAAACCGGTCAGTTGACTTCCGGAAATAGGTTTGACGACTTCTTCCCAACGTTCGTTTGTTGCCGGATTGTACAGGGAAATCAAGGTGTTTTTTCCTTCCTTTTTATTCAATAGAGGGAAATAATCCTGTTTATAAACAATTTTTTCTCCGTCGATCATTTCGACGACACATCCTGCTTTCACCTTACTTCCCGCATTATCGAACGGCCCTTTTTCGAGTACCTCGTCGATTAGCAAGCCATCTTTAGCGTAATTCCAGGAAAATAACAAGCCTAATTGGGCCGTTGCATCCGGATTCTGGGGAACGGGACGATAGCGTCCTCCCGTATGGGACGTATTCAGTTCTCCGAGTATCTCACTTAATAATTCCGAGAAATCGTAGTTGTTATTGATATGTGGTAAGAAACGGGAATAAGCTTTTTTCATTAACGGCCAGTCCACGCCATGCATGGTTTTAACGTAGAATCGTTTTTCTTCCTGTTTGCATACGTGATCGAACATATATTGGCGTTCGGCGAGCAGATCGACATCCATTTCAGGCTGACCGGAGACCGGTGTTTTTTTTCCGTCGGCTATTCCGATTTTCTGTATGGAACTTCCCAGCAAGAAAATGTTTTTACCGTCTTTGTCCAGGGTGAGCGAACCGCTCCCTGCGCCTTTTACCACAATTTTTGTTTCTTTGGTTCTACAGTCGAGTTGCCACAAATCATATCCCTTTTCAAAGGAAGCCAGATAGAATAATTTATCGCCTTCCGGAGTCAGAATGCCATCCGACATTAACGATGAATTAGGAGTCAGTCGTACGATACGGTCTTCAATGCCTTTTAATTCCACTGTAATGGCTTTTTCTTCTTTTTTCTTTTCGTCTTCTTTCTTTTCTTTTTTCTCGTCTTTAGATGCTTTTTCCGTATCTTTTTTCTCGTTTTTTTCTTTGGCTTTTTCTTCTTCTTTCAGTAATTTATAATCGTCGTCGTTCAGAATGAATTTGTCATAAGCCTTTTGGTTGAGGAATATGATCATGGCATCGTCCAGAGAGCCCCAGGAGGCGTGGTTACGCATTCCGTAACGTTCCGACAGGAAAAGGACCGCATTTCCCTCCATGACCCAGTGGGGGCGTGAACTGGTATAGCCGCTGTTTGTCAGATTGGTAATCGATCCTCCCTGTGCGCTGACGAGTCCCACGTCGGAATAAGGCAAGTGTTTATTGGGGCAATAGAGAATAATAAACCACTTTCCATCGGGCGACCATTCGTAATCGATACTTCCCGAACTATCCGGGTTTCCGGAACCGTCGGTAATTTGCCTCGTTTTTTTCGTTTCCGTATTATAAACCATCAGCTTATGTCGATCCTGTATGAATGCGATTTCTTTTCCATCCGGAGAGAATTGCGGCAGGCTTCGTTCAATGTTATCGGGTTTGAAGAGCGGTTCCTCTTTTAATATGGTTGCGTTGAAGAAATACAGATCGTCTTTGCGCCCTGTTTTGGAAGTATAAAGATTCCAGGTTCCGTCGCGTTCGGTTGCATATACCAGTGTTTTTCCGTCCGGAGAAAAGCAGGGGTAGTTGTCCTGCTCCGGAGTATTGGTAATACGTTTGGTGTATTTATAATCGACAGAGGTCACAAAAATCTCTCCGCGCATCACTAAAGCTACTTGTTTCCCGTCGGAGGAAACTGCACGTCCGTAGGCTCCACGGGCGCTCAGGTTTAGTGTGCTATTGTTTTTACTTTCTTCCGTGATATTGATTTTCACTTTCTGTGCGTTACCGTTAACCGGTTGAGTATAGATCTCTCCATCGTAAAAATAACAAAGCGTCCCGTTATTAGCCATACTCAGGAAACGGACGGGATGTGTTTTGAAAGAACTGACCTGTTTTACCTGTTTCGGATCACTTAATGGAAACACATGGACATTGTAGGTTCCGGACCGTTCGCTCAGGAAATAAATCTGGGAGTTATCGGGACTGAAAACAGGATTGGTGTCTTCGCCGGGGTCCGAGATTAATTGCCGGTATTTACCGGTTTCCGTATCATAAATCCAGATGTCGCGGGTGACGGACGATTGGTGGTGTTTTCTGAATTTATCTTCTCCTCCTTTGCGATCCTGATAGATCATTTTTTTTCCGTCTTTGGAAAGGGATATATTTTCTGCAGGAATTGCGATTATTTGTTCCGGTCGCCCCCCGTTTACAGGAATTTTGTATAATTCGCTCATTACAGTGGAAGGAAATGCGGCGCTACTTGCAGGAGCTTGTATTTTTGCTCCGAAAACAATGTATTTTCCGTCCGGTGTAAAGGAGTATGGATATTCGGCCCCTGAAAAAGTTGTGATTCTTTGGGCTTTTCCTCCTTCGGACGAAGTGATATATACGTCGAAGTTGCCGTTACGGTCGCTGGCAAAAGCGATACTTTTTCCGTCGGGCGACCAGACCGGCATATAGTCGTGGGCTTCGTGCATTGTGATTTGCATGGCTGCTCCTCCGGATGAAGCTACTTTATAAATGTCTCCTTTGTAAGAAAAGGCAATTTCCTTTCCGTCGGGAGAAATTGCGGGATAACGCATCCATAGCGGCGTTTCCGAGAAACTGCATATTGGAAATAACAACAATAGAAAAATAGAATAAAAGGATTTCATAAATATTTTTATTAAAATTTTTCACAAAGTTAAATTTTTTTTATAAATTTGTAACTATATTAAATAGCGAATACAGGAATTTTCATCCTTATAATTCAGTCTCGTTTTCGTGCATTGTTAAATGTGGATATTAGAATATAAGCGAGAATACTCAGGCTGATTCCGAATATATTGAAAAAGGTGATGAGCAGGAGCGTTATAATAATCAGAGAATATTGCAGTTCATTCCCTCTCCAGCCGTAGTTTTTGAATTTTAATGAGAACATCGGAAGTTCGGAAACCATCAGTAAACAAAAAACGACAACAAAAGAAAAGATAATAATGCCTGGAAGCAGATCGTTAGCGGATAGAACTTCCAATTTCCGAATATAGATGCTGATAGGAAATACCTCCGGTTCATTCTTCCAGAGAACGGCATTTAGGGTGGGGATCAAAGCGCCCCAGAAAAGAGCGTTGGCAGGAACGGGCAGTCCGAGAAATGAATTTGTTTGCCGGGTATCGATATTGAATTTAGCCAGTCTGATAGCAGCAAAGATAGGGATAAGAAATCCTAAAAAATGTATGTTCATTCCGGTCATTGAAATTTCTCCTGTTTTTTGCAGAAAAGAAAAAACGAGTAAACCCGGAGCCAGTCCGAAACTGATAACATCGGCCAGAGAATCCAGTTCTTTCCCCATTGGGGAATAAGCCTTTAACAAGCGAGCGGCAAATCCGTCGAGGAAGTCGAATACGGCTGCGAAAACAATAAAAACAAAGGCCCCCGTATAATTCCTTTCCATAGCCAGAACGCATGCCAGAGAGCCTGAAAACAAGTTGAGGCAGGTAATTACATTGGGAATATTTTTCATCAGATTTCTCATGATAATGGATATGTTATATTATTATAACCGGGCAATTATGGTTTTGTTTCCTTTTACTTTTTCATCCATTTTGACCATTATCCGGGTATCTAAAGGTAAGAATAAATCGATTCGGGAACCGAATTTGATAAACCCCAGTTGTTCGTTGATACGGCAAATTTGGTTTTCTTTGGAATAAGTGACGATTCGTTTGGCCATAGCTCCTGCAACTTGGCGGAGAAGGATCTGCTCCCCGTTTTCCCGTTCGATGACTACCGTTGAACGTTCGTTTTCCCGGCTTGATTTGGGTAGGTAAGCAGCCATAAAGCGTCCGTTCTGGTGAGAATTGTGGATGATTTTCCCGTTAACAGGAATCCAATTGACATGGGCATCGAACAGGCTCATAAAAATAGATACCTGCATTCGTTTTTCCCGGAACCATTCCTCTTCAAACGTTTCTTCTATCACGACAATCGTTCCGTCGGCCGGGGCTACCAGTAAATTTTCGGTATCCGAAGAAAAAATCCTTCTGGGCGACCTGAAAAAATTAATCAAAACGGAAGCGAGTACAATAGAACCGATGAGAATTGTATATAACAATAAAGAACGACCCGCCCAACTAAAGAGTGCAAAGTTAAGCAGAGTCAAAGTTAAAAGCGAGACCGATAGTATTTTATATCCCTCCGGATGGATTTTCATAAAGAAATAATCGTGTTTCTAAGGTTGCAAAGATAGATAATATATATGAGTTCTCAAAACCTGTCATGATTAAATCATCCGTATTTTGTTTTACGGATTTGGAATGTTTTGTTTTACGAAAAATACCGTTTGCGTGTAACTCAATATGTCAAAGAAGGCTTCCCATTAACTGTGGGAAAACTTGCCAAGTTTTTTCGGAAACTTAGCAAGTTCCAATTTCAAAACCTTAAAAATCGCTCGAATGGAACTTACAACGCACACTGTCGAAAATCAATTACCGTATTCATACAGATGCGATTAAAGAACATATCATTCCGCAAGCCGTTACCAAAGAACAGATAAATTACGTTTATGTCGAAGAAGCCGATTTGCTTAACGTGGCATTGTTTGGCTTCACGGCAAGGCAGTGGCGCGAGGCAAATCCCGAACTCAAAGGAAATGTTCGCGATTATGCTACGCTGGAACAGTTGGTAG
>JAITTA010000171.1 GCA_031287395.1 Dysgonamonadaceae bacterium
TTTCCCAGGTCGTGTTTGATATCCACACTGATCTGATTGGCCCTTTTCCCAATGATACGTACAGTTTCATAAACATTTCCGGTATCTTCGGAAAGTTGCATCATGTCGCGGGTAAGCGTGTTTGCCGGAGCAGTTGTTTTTTTATAGTCCATATTATTAAAAACTTGTTTTATAAATGATTTTCTTTTATTTCTTTCGATGATTGTTCAAACATTTTCTGAATTTGTTTCATGTATTTTCCTTCGGGATATTCGTTCTTGTAAGTATAATATTCGTCTACCACATCCCGGTACCTCAGGCTTTTCTTTTCATCCACACTCTGGATGGCAAGGTCGTATTTTGCACGGATGGAATAATACATGAATTCTTCGCGGTATTTGGAGTAAGGATACGTTCTCATGGCATTACGTGCGGTAATGACACAGGATGTGTAATTTCCTCCCGGAAAAGGATAGGCAATCACATAGTCGCCTAAATTATAATACAAACGCACAGCCATCAGCTCCTTCAGAGCCAGTTTTTCCTGTAATTCGAACAAAATCCGTTGAGCTTCTTCCTTGCGCTCACTTTGAGGATAAAATTCCATGAATTCCTGGAATTGCTCAATCGCTTTATAGGTATCTCCTTGATCCAGACGGGGATCCGGAGAATCCAAATAAAGACCGTAAGCCGAGTAATAACGGGCCAGTTCGGCATATTCTCCTTTGGGATAACTGGTATAATAACTTTTGAAATACTCCGAGGCAGTCTGATAATCCTTCATCCCGTAGTAGCTTTGTGCAAGCAGGTACAAAGACTCCTCCGCCTTACTTGTTCCTTTGTACACTGTAAAAATATCTTCCAACAAAGTTGCCGAACGACTGAATTTTCCTTCGTTGAAATATTTCCTGGCGTATTCGTAACGCTCGTCGATGTTCGGGTTTTTCAACACTTTGTTAAATTCCCCGCATGCTGTGAACAGGAGAACTGCTAAAAGAAAATAGATATATCTTAACCTCATATATACGGATTTTGCGTGCAAAGGTAGCCAATCCCTTTGAAATAGAAAAGGATTTTATTTTTTTTTATAATTTATAAAATTCACTGGCTGCCAGCAATATTAATTTATTTTTGCTCAATACGTCCACGCATTTTTCCAGATTGTCGGGACGAAGTACGATTAAAGCGCCTTTTCCGGATGTGAATGCATACATGTACTCGATAAAAATACCGGCTTCCGTGATGATTTCCATTGCTTTACCCAATGCTCCCGGTTCGTCCGGACATTGAAGGCAAACCACATCGGTCATTGTTACCGCATAGCGGTACTCTTTTAAGATATCACGGGCTTTTTCGGGATCGGAAACCAACAATCTCAAAATACCGAAATCGGAATTTTCAGCCACAGTAAATGCAGTCATATTGATTCCTGCTGCTCCCAGAATCTTGGCAATTTCGGTGAAACGGCCTTTCTTGTTTTCAAGAAAAATGGATAATTGTTTGATTAACATGATATTAAGTTTTAGGTTTTAAGCTTTAAGTTTTAGGTCTTTGTTGTGCAGAAGCCAACTTATAACTTAAAACTCATGACTTAAAACTTCTTTTGTCAATGACTCGCTTGGCTTTCCCCTGGCTGCGTTCCAGACTCCGGGGTTCAACTAGTTTTACGTCCGGATTAATACCCAAGACTCCTTGTAAACGGTGTTGAATCCTCTTTTTCAGTTGGAGCATCCGGTTCATTTCGTCCGAATAAAAGTCTTCTTTCACTTCGACTTGGACTTCAAAGATATCCAAATTATTGATACGATCAACTATCAACATGTAATGTGGCTCTAATTCGGGGATTTCGCATATTACGGATTCCACTTGGGAAGGAAATACATTCACTCCGCGGATGATGAGCATATCGTCGCTGCGTCCCAGGATGCGTCCCATCCGGACAGCAGTCCTTCCGCAGGAACATTTTTCGTAATTCAGGCTGGTCAGGTCCCGGGTGCGGAAACGAACCAAAGGCATCCCTTCTTTGGTGATGGTGGTGAATACGAGTTCTCCCATACTGCCTTCGGGTAATACCTCTCCGGTTTCGGGATCGATGATTTCGGGATAAAAATGGTCTTCGCAAAGGTGTGTTCCGTTCTGACACTCACATTCGTAGCCTACTCCAGGGCCGATGATTTCCGTCAATCCGTAAATATCATAAGCCTTGATGCCTAGTTTTTCCTGTATTTCTATTCGCATCGCTTCTGTCCAGGGTTCTGCGCCGAAAGCTCCGACTCTCAATTTAAATTCTTCTCTGGGAATACCCGATTCTTTGAGTATGTCGGCCAGAAACAGGGCGTAGGATGGAGTACAGGCCAAAGCGACTGCCCCGAAATCGTGCATCAGCATGATTTGTTTTTCCGTGTTTCCGCTCGACATGGGAATGACTGTTCCTCCAATGGTTTCGACGGCTCCATGCGCTCCAAGCCCTCCCGTAAATAAACCGTAACCGTACGAAACCTGTACTACATCATTTTTCCCCAAACCGTAGGCTGTAAAACAACGGGCTCCGACTTCATTCCAGATATTCAGGTCATTACGGGTATAACCGACTACAATTGGCTTTCCGGTCGTTCCTGAAGATGCGTGCAGACGGACAATTTCCGACATGGGTGAACTCAGCAGGTTGAAAGGATAATAGTCCCGCAGGTCTTTTTTCGAGGTAAACGGAAGTTTGGTAATATCTTCCAGACTGTTGATGTCACCCGGGGTAATCCCTGCTTCTTGCATCCGTTTGCGATAAGGTTCGCAATTATGATACACTCGTTCGATGGTCTTCTTCAACCTTATTTCCTGAAGTTTACGCATATCTTTGCGCTCCATACATTCGATGGTTTCGTTCCAGATCATTATTTTATGTTCGTTTTTATTTTCTATTTGCCAATAATCAGGTGCAAAATAAATGCAAAATATCAGAAAAAAGAAATTTATCGGATAAAACTTTTTGATTACTTTTGCATTCTGATTTTCAGTATGAAGATGAATCGTTACTTTATATACCTGTCGTTTAATGGTAAGAACTACTGTGGTTGGCAAATCCAACCCAATGGTATTTCGGTGCAGCAATGTCTGGAAGAAGTGTTGAGTATGCTTCTGCGTGAAGAAATCCATGTGACAGGCGCCGGACGGACAGATGCAGGAGTTCATGCCTCTCTGATGGTTGCCCATTTCGATGCCGAACAAGTGATTACCGGTTTATCGTTGCTGGCAGATAAGTTAAACCGGATATTGCCTCCGGATATTGCAATACAAGAGATTAAACCGGTCAGGCCGGATGCTCATGCCCGTTTTGATGCCATTTCCAGGACATACAAGTATTATCTGACGGATAGGAAAGACCCTTTCAGGCAGGACTTTATTTATAAAGTTTCCAAACAACCGGATTTTGACCTGATGAACCGGGCTGCGGAAATTCTTCCGGAAACGATCGATTTTACCAGTTTCAGCAAATTGCATACGGATGTGAAGACAAATAACTGCCGGGTAACTCATGCCCGATGGGAAAAAGAGGGGGATGTATGGGTGTTTACTATCCGGGCCGATCGTTTTTTGAGAAATATGGTAAGGGCGATTGTCGGGACTTTACTCGAAGTCGGGAGAGGCAAACTTTCCATAGAGGGCTTTCGTGATGTGATTGAATCGAAAGACCGGGGAAAAGCCGGTACTTCGGTTCCGGGTCATGCCTTGTTTTTGGCTGATATTGAATATTCGGACAATACATTGTAATTAAACAGTCTGATTTAACGAACTAATGGGTAAATATTTGATGAAGAGCTATACCTCGAAAATTTACTGCTGAAAAGGTACGACAATTCAAATGTACTTGGGAAATCCAAAGTTTTCATGTAATTTTGTAACGATTGTTTGATATAATGTAAAACATACCGGTTTAGAGTACGCGAATGTGATTTATTCGTAACCGGCAAGAAATTTAGTGACAAATAGTTAATATATGAAAAAAATCAACATATTCGTGTTTCTTATTTGTTGTTGTTTTTGTACCGTTAAAGCACAAAGTATAGCGTCTGTATTCAATTCGATTCCGGATAAAATTTTACTCCCTCTCGATTCTATACAGCGTTTGGATATCGTTGATTTATACAATGCCGGAAGGGCGGCACGGATTGTCAATAATCTGGGGGATACAAGCCGTTTGATTTCCTTAAATGAAAATTATCTTGCACTTACAACAGGAAATTTACAGCTTGAAATGGCATTGCTTCCAATGATCAACGATTCCAAAATTATTTGTGTTATTAAGACGGTATGCGCCCCTGTTTGCGATAGCCGGGTTTCATTCTATACAACGGACTGGAAGCTTATGGATTCGTCTGTATTTTTCAATCCGGTTGAGAAAAATTGGTTTATTTTAGATGGCGTTGACAGAAACGATGAATATTTCAAAACCTTTGAGGAAGCATTGGATATGGATTTGATGCAGTTCGGTTTTGAAAATGACGGTTTTTCATTGATTCAGATATACACTACACCCCAGTACCTGAGTCCGGATATACGGGGAAAATCGGATAAATATCTGAAGAATGAGCCGAAAAAATACACCTGGAATAAAATCCGGTATGAATGATTTTAGAACAAAGAAGAAGAATCATGTTGAACTTAAATAGAGTAAAAGGCCTGATATTCGATTATGGCGCTACTATCGACAGCAATGGAAAACATTGGGCTGAGGTTTTGTGGGATGCTTATGTCGAAATCGGAGTTCCGGTCGAAAAATCCGGATTCCGGGATGCTTATGTTTATGCGGAGCGTTATCTGGCTTTGAATCCTGTGATACAGCCCGGCTTTACTTTCAAGGAGGTCTTGATCGCAAAAACCGGATTGCAGGTTCATTGGTTGATTGAAAACGGTCTTTTATCGAAAGAAGATAAAAAAACATCGGAATATTCTTTTTCTGTTTCGGAGCAATGTTATAACTTTGCCTGTTCAACGATTGAAAAAGCCAAGCTTGTCCTGGATAAATTATTTGAAAGATACCCTTTGGTATTGGTTTCTAATTTTTATGGAAACATTGAAGCTGTTCTGAAAGATTTCGGGCTTCAAAAATATTTTGTTGAAATTGTTGAATCGGCTGTTGTTGGTGTGAGAAAGCCCGATCCGGCTATTTTTTCCCTGGGAGTAAAAGCTCTTGAACTTCCTGCGAAAAATGTGGTGGTGGTAGGGGATTCTTATAAAAAAGACATCGCTCCGGCACAAAGCTTGGGGTGTCAGGCTGTCTGGATCAAGGGTCCGGCATGGGAGGAAGAAAATTCTAAATTAACAGCAGAGGCTGTGATCTATGATTTTTCGGAATTGGAAAATGTCTTTCGGATGGAAGACCGTAAGTCTGGAAGACCGTAAGACTGGAAGACCGTAAGACTGGAAGACCGTAAGACTGGAAGACCGTAAGACCGTAAGACTGGAAGATCGTAAGATTGGAAGATCGTAAGACAGGAAGATCATAAGACCGTAAGAAAAATGGTTTGTATTTTTGTGGTCAGGAATATTGTTGATATTTTGTTTTGGTAATATTGTAGAGTTAGTCGGATGTGTGTATTAATAATGGATGCCGTTTGTATGGCGGAAAAGCCCGGGTTGGGAGAATAAAATAATTCGGACTTCCACTGAAGCTATTTTATTATATGAGGTTGGTTGATACAACTTCACAGTTTAAAGG
>JAITTA010000178.1 GCA_031287395.1 Dysgonamonadaceae bacterium
AGGCCAGGGTACTTTCAGGGCTCTCCAGGAGGCGAATCCTTATGTCGGGGAAATAGGAGAAATGCATACGGAACCTGAAATACGGATAGAAACGATTCTCCCGGTTTATAAAAAAACAGCGGTTCTTCGTGCTTTACTCGTTTCTCACCCTTACGAGGAACCTGTATACGATTTTTATTTACTTTCAAACGACTGGAAATTTGCCGGTGCTGGAGTCGTAGGGGAATTGCCATTCCCGGAAGATGAAAATTCTTTTTTGTATCGCTTGAAACAAATTTTCCAGTTGGATGTGCTGAAACATTCCCCTTTGAGGAATAAAGAAATACGTGAAGTCGCTGTTTGTGGAGGAAGCGGAGCTTTCCTGATTCCTGAAGCTATTTCTTATGGAGCTGATATTTTTATTACCGGTGAGGCCAGATACAACGATTATTACGATGTTGAAAAACGAATCCTGTTAGCGGTCATAGGCCACTATGAATCTGAAATTTGTACAAAAGAGTTGTTTTTTGACATTATTACAAAAAAAATACCTAACTTTGCCCTTCATTTTTCAACAGTGAATTCAAATCCTGTAAAATACATCTGATCTTAAGATATGGCAAAAGAGAAAGTTACAAAGGAAAAAACGGTAGCTGAAAGCCCCGGAAAAGAAAAAAAAGTTGCTAAAACAACTAAAGCGGCAGAAAAACCCCTGGCGGAAAAAGTGTCAGTTGTTGATAATAGTGAAGCTGGAAAGGCTGTAGTTGAGAAAGATTTATCGGTCGAGCAAAAGTTGAGCAATCTGTATCAACTACAATTGATGTTGTCGGAAATAGATAAGATTAAAACACTCCGTGGAGAATTGCCATTGGAAGTGCAGGATCTTGAAGATGAAGTCGCCGGGTTGCAAACCAGGATCCAGAATTTTCAACTGGATATTAAAGATATTGAATCTGCTATCGGACAACAAAAAATTAAGATTTCAGATTCCAATGCTTTGATTGCAAAATACAAGGAACAACTGGATAATGTACGCAATAACCGTGAATTTGACAGCCTTTCGAAAGAAGTAGAATTTCAGGGCTTGGAAGTGGAACTGTCCGAAAAAAGGATTCGAGAATTTACTGCCGAATCCAAAATCCTTAACGAAGAAATCCAGAAATCCAAAGCATTGTTGGAGGAACGACGGATTGATTTGAAAATGAAAAAGGAAGAACTGGACGAAATTGTTTCGGAAACAAAGATACAGGAAGAACAATTACGTGAAAAAGCCAAACAAATCGAAACATCAATCGAACTTCGATTGCTTACCGCTTTCAAAAGAATCCGGAAAAGTGCGCGTAATGGTTTGGCTGTAGTCTATATTCAACGGGATGCTTGTGGTGGTTGCTACAATAAAATCCCACCTCAAAGACAAATGGATATCAAGTTGCGTAAGAAAATCATTGTATGTGAACATTGCGGTCGTATTATGATTGACCCGAAACTTGCAGGAATTGAGTAAGTAGTTTAAGTACAAACAAGCATAAAATACAAAAGCGTAAAATTTTAAAATTTTACGCTTTTGTATTTTTTTTGTTTAAAAACAATTTGTACCTTTGTCGTCGCAATGGTTCGAGTTCTCCATCCGGAGAATACGATTAAAATGGGAACCGGGTGAAAATCCCGGACAGTCCCGCTGCTGTAAGCTCTTTCAAAAGTTTTGCACAATACTTAACCACTGGATTGAGTAAGATAAAAGTTAAGAATCAAGATTAAAATCGATTTCAAACACGATAAAATAACCCTTAACTCTTCTGGGAAGGCGTGCAAAACAGGAGTAAGTCAGAAGACCTGCCGATGCATATTATTCATTTCTAGAGCTTTCGAGGAAAAAAGCTGAGAAGACATGTGGACTGATTTACGCAAATTCATTTATTTTATGATTCTTTTGTGTGTTGTCCCGTTGGGATTGAATGCACAAGTATTTAATGATACCTTGAATGGGGGATCTCTGAACGAAGTACATGTCTCTGCAACGATTCGTCCTTCTGCAACACGTTCGTCCGTCCCCTTACAGGTGATGGATAGCAAGGATATCGGCAGAGTTGGTATTCAGTCGCTTTCCGATGCAGTACGTCATTTTTCCGGAGTAACGGTAAAAGATTATGGTGGACTGGGCGGAATTAAAACCGTATCAATTCGGAGTATGGGGGCCTCTCATACGGCTGTGAGCTACGATGGAGTCACTGTCAGCGATGCCCAATCGGGTCAAGTCGATATCGGACGCTTTTCTCTTGATAACCTGAACCGGATAACGCTCTCCATTGGTCAGGATGATGATATTTTCCGACCGGCCCGTATCATGGCTTCCGCAGGTTCATTGAATCTGAAAACGGATCGACCGGATTTTAAAGATAAGAATTTTTTTGGAAAAATACAAATAAAAAACGGTTCATTTGGTTTTGTAAATCCATTGTTACAATATTCACGGAAAATCAATGAATTATTTTCTGCCTCTGTTTTCGGAAGTTGGCAAAAAACGGATGGCGATTATCCCTTTACATTTAAGAATGGAACTAAAACCGTAGAAGAAAAACGGAAAAACAGCGATTTAAAATCACTAAACGGAGAATTCAATCTTTATGGTAACTTCCGGAAAAACGGAAAAATGAATCTTAAAGCCTATTATTATAATTCGG
>JAITTA010000264.1 GCA_031287395.1 Dysgonamonadaceae bacterium
TGGTCATTATCAATGACTTATAAGCGATGAAACAGAAAAATCGTATTTGCAAATTGATAATTCGACAGGCTCGTTGGACAGAGAGAAAATCATTCAATCGGATATTAATCAACCAATTAACTTTTTCTACCTTTGTCGCAAATTGATAATGGGAAACGGAAGTGTCCGTCACCTATATAGTGACAGTCAGGTTTGTTAAAAGAGTCAACTGTTTTTTTTAGGGTAAACACGAAGGCGCAAAGACGCGAAGACACAAAGATTTTTTTTTTGTTTCCAGGGCGTTTTTGGGTTCAGTTTGTTCAGATGCGCATCGCGGCACGTTCCGGATGCCGACTGGTTTCGACAAGCTCAACCACCGCTCGCAATGACGTGCAAAACACCCTTTTGGACACACCTTTTCCTGGTTGCCCAACGCAGTACCGGAGAGCTGCCCGCAACGACCCCCGAGACCTGCCCGCAGCGACCCCCGAGACCTGCCCGCAGCGACCCACCAGAGCTGCCCAACTCTATGCAGCAGAGTTGCCCAAGTCTCATGCATAGCCGCGCCCAACTCTCGAACATAGACCTGCCCAACTGTCGGATAATGAGTTTGGCAAGTCTTTTTTAGTAAGTTATTTTATTGATTATTAATGAATTAAAAATATCAAAAATCACATGTAAAGTTTTTTTCGTCCTGATACGATAAAATTGAAAGCTATCCCCCAACCGGGCGCCGCGTAGCGGTGCAGCATTCACAACACCGCTACGCGGCGTATGGATAGGGGAATGGTTTCTTATGACCGGACGCTGTCGCATCCGGCTATAAACGCAGAAGCGCTACGCGCTTTTCAGGACAACCTTATATATCAGGAAAGGACAGCTACTCCATAGTTGTCTTGACAGCTGTTTTGTTTTGTGTCCTTTGAGATTATCACTAAATTTTAATTCAAAAAAAGACATTCAAATCGGGAAGGTATAAATATGTTAATAAATAATAATCCTAAATTCCCGCTACGTGTAATAAAAATATTCTTCTTATCTTTGCGTCGTCATAAAATTATGCAGCATTAATATATGAATAAAATTAAATTAGTTTGGTTGGTAGTTGCTTTGACGATTATTCCAAATATTGCGTTTACGCAGAATAATACAAATTCTCCTCATACGCGTTACGGTTATGGTAGTTTGGCGGATAAAGCTTTTACTTCTCAAAGAGCAATGGGTGGAATCGGTTACGGCGTGAGAAGTTCTTATATGATTAACCCGATGAATCCGGCTTCTTATTCAGGTGTCGATTCCTTGACATTCATGTTTGATTTGGGTGCAACAGCTCAGTTTGCCTGGTTCAACGACGGAATCAGTAAAGAACGAAAACTCAACGGTAATCTGGAATATATCGGCTTACAATTTCCATTGGTAAAGAAAATGGGATTTGGAATAGGTCTCGAGCCGGTTTCTTATGTAGGATATCACTATAGAGAGATTAAAAAACTGGCGGTTGAAGGCGAATACGCCCAAGAGGAATATAGCGGAAATGGAGGCTTGAGCAAGGTATATGGTTCTTTGTCCTACGATTTGTTTAACCGTCTTTCATTGGGTGTGAAAGTCGCTTATTTATACGGAGATGTTCTTCATAATATAACCGAATACATTGATGCAAACACTTACATCATCAGTAGGCCGGATACGCTTCGCACTACAGGATTGGCTTACGATTTCGGTTTGCAATATCATCAATCTGCCGGAAAGAACAAAACGTTGGTTGTCGGATTGGTTTATTCGCCCAAAATACGGATTCATGGAGGAGTAAAGGAAGGAATTCTTAGTCTGAGTTCGGGAGGAGCTATTATCAACAGTGAAAATTATTCCACGACCGATTCCTTATTTGAAATTCCGGAATCGTATGGTTTTGGTTTTACCTATAATAAATTGTATCATTATACATTCGGAGCGGATGTTTTGTTGCAGCGATGGGCTGACGCCAAATTTTATGACCAAACGAATGCTTTGAATAATCGTTTGAAAATCAATCTTGGAGGTGAATATATTCCGAATTTGATGACCAACAAATATTACAACCGGATTCGCTACCGGGCAGGTCTCAGTTATACCAATTCATATGTTAAAATCAAAGATTCGGGATATAAAGAATATGGAGCAAGTATCGGCTTTGGATTGCCGATGGTGGACAGGCGTTCGTTTGTGAACTTTGCTTTTGAATATTCCTTGATTCAGCCGGAGGTGAAATATATTAAGGAGTATATTAAGGAGCAATATTTTAAATTTACATTAAGCTATACATTCAACGAGTTGTGGTTCTTCAAACAAAAATTGCAGTAGCTTGTATCTTGTTTTGTTGTATATTTATGATTTCGTGCAACAAAAAAAACAATACTTTTCAGGTAGTGCCGGTTGATGCCAAAACGATACCCATCAGTCGAACGGAAGATGTTTTATCTTTAATTTCTGATTCCGGAATCACCCGTTATCGCGTGAAAGCCAAAGTGTGGGAAGTATATAACCATCCCGAAGATTACTGGTATTTTCCGGAAAAGATTTATGTAGAACAATTTGATTCCCTGCTTGATGTAAAAGGGAGTATAGAAGCGGATACAGCTTATTATTTTGTAAAAAAAGAACTTTGGCGGTGTATTGGAAATGTGATAGTTAAAAACTTGGAAGGAACGACTTTCGAAACTTCCGAGTTGTTTTGGGACGTAAAAGCTCCGTCTAATTCCAGGAATGCCATTTATACCGATAAATTGGCGAAAGTAACCCGTGCCAATGGTGATTATCAATATGGCCGCCTTGGATTCAAATCCGATGCCTATTTGAATGATCCCCAGTTATATTCTGTTGGCGGAGAGATGAGCGTAAAAGAATTGCAATCCGATAGCGTCCGATAAACGATGAGTATAAGTAGAATTTTTTCCCACATTTTCGGAATCAAAATTTCCGATAAGAGTCCGAAAAGTTTCGGGCGAAACGACTTGGATTATCTGCTGCAAAAAACGATTGATGAGGCGCCGGATGATGCCGGGATAGATACGGAAGTCCGTTTCTTTCAGAATGCAATGGTATTTTCGCAGGTGAAAATCCGGGATTGTATGGTTCCCCGCACCGAAATTATTGCGGTTGATAAATCGACTTCACTTCGGGACCTTACCTCAAAATTTGTCGAAACAGGTTTGTCCAAGATTGTCGTTTATGAAGGCGACATCGACAACATTGTCGGATACATCCATTCTTCCGAATTGTTTGGCCGGCCGGCTGACTGGACTCAATCCATTGTCATTTTACCCTTTGTTCCGGAAAATATGGCGGCAAATAAACTGATGAAAACGATGCTTGCTGAAAAGAAAAGCATGGTGATTGTTGTGGACGAATTTGGAGGAACAGCCGGTTTGGTTACCCTCGAAGATTTGGTGGAAGAAATTTTTGGTGAAATAGAAGATGAGCACGACACCAAGCTATATGTAGCTAAACGGTTGAAAGACAACGAATATGTTTTGTCCGGAAGAATGGAAATAGACCGCGCAAATGAAATGTTCGATTTGAATATTCCCGAATCGGACGAATACCTGACCATCGCCGGGTTCATTTTGGAAAACTATCAGAGTTTTCCCAAACTGAACGAAAGGATTTTAATTGACAACTTCGAGTTTAAAATTATTAAGGTCACTCGCACGAAAATTGAATTGGTTCGGCTGTCGGTTTTGGAGAAGTAAAGGAAATTTGATGCAGATTTTTCATAAAAATTATAATTTTCATAAAAATATAGTGCTTAATATAACAAAATTTTGTACCTTCGTGCGCAATTTCCGAAAAGTAAATTAAACCAATAAAATTAAATAAAATTAACATACGTATTTAGATGGCAACATTAGAAAAAATCAGAAATAGAGCAGGCTTACTCGTAGGCGTTGTAGGGTTTGCTTTATTAGCGTTTATTGTCGGTGACTTTCTTAAACCCGGTTCTACTTTTTTTCATCAAAACAAGGAAAAAATTGTAATAGTTGATGGTCAGTCAATTGATTATCAAGAGTTTATAAAAAAGGTCGAAGCCATGAACGACGCCTATAAAAGTAATTACGGCGGTACGCTTACGGAAGAACAACAAGACCAGATTCGCCAATCGGTATATGACGAATTGGTAGGAAAAATTTTGTTGGACAAAGAATCGGAAAAAACAGGTTTGACTGTTGGAGAAGAAGAGCGTAACGATATGATTATGGGAAAAAACATTTCTCCGATGATTCAGCAATATTTCAGAAATCCGGAGACCGGCGTTTTTGACCGGAATATGTTGATACAATTTCTTCAAGTCATAGAATCGGAAGATACTTGGGCTAACTATCCCGAAGTCCAACAACGACAATTTGCCGAACAAAGAATGCAGTGGGAAGAAATGAAAA
>JAITTA010000291.1 GCA_031287395.1 Dysgonamonadaceae bacterium
TACGGAAAAGGACAAGTGTATGATCCGGCAAAGCCTCCCGGACAACAAATAACTACCCGTCCACGTTCATACAAAGACATTCCTGCCGGGCAGATCCTTTCTGCATTTGCAGAAGATGCCGTCGGAATACCTGTTGAAAAAAACCTGGTCAAGTTATTGGCCGGTGTCCGTGCCCAATCGCTATTGGGATTGGAATCCGGGTTCAAAATGGCCAATCGGGTATATTTCGATCCCAGATTGAATATCCAATGGATATTTCCTGCCTTTCCCTTTTATGGGAAAAAAGCTGAAGTCTCCCTGACGGGAGGTATCGGGTGGCATACTAAATTCCCGGTATTGCTTCAGTTGTATCCGGACCCCTTATACTACGACTACGTGCAACTCAATTATTACCACACCAATCCCGATTATCGCCGGGTGAATATCATGACTTACAAAAACACAAGAAATAATAATGATTTGACTCCGGCGAGAAATAAAAAATGGGAAATCGGAGTGGATTTTAATATCAATCGTAACAGATTATCAGTTACTTATTTCAACGAGGCCCTTTCATCCGGGTTCCGAAGCACCAGCGGCTGGAATCAATACCTCTACAAAAAGTACGATTACTCCGGTATCGACCCTAACGGATTAACAGGTCCTCCGGCCCTGGAGAGCATGCCTTACTCGACGGATACCGTATTGCAGACATACAGCAGAATGAATAACGGTACCAAATTATTAAAACAAGGAATCGAATATCAGTTTTCCTCACAAAGAATACCCGGCCTGAAAACCAGGGTCACAATTAATGGAGCCTGGTTCAGGACTATCTATAAAAACAGTGAGCCGGTTCTGAAACAAACCACAGTCCTCCTGAATAATAAAGAACTGCAATATATCGGTATTTACGATTCGGACGATGGTTATGTTAAGGAACAATTCAATACAAATTGGATGTTCGACACTTATATTCCTGAGATTGGATTTGAATTTTCCACTTCTGTCCAATGTATGTGGTTCACCGGCAACAAACAGGAACAAAAGCCCCAAATTCCTTTTGCATACGTCGATACGGACGGAAAAACGTATCCATACACTGAGAAATCCCTGAAGGATCCGGAATTGCAATGGCTTAATCTGTCGTCGAACTCCTATTTGTACAACGACCGGGTACCCATTGCTCTCCATGTAAATTTCAAAGCATCTAAAGATTTTAAGAATAAAATCAGGTTATCGGTATTCGTCAATCGGTTATTGGATTATCTGCCTGACTATACGACAAACGGAGGGGTTGTAATCAAACGGTTTTCAAGCCCCTATTTCGGAATGGAGTTAAATTTTAAATTATAATAACAAATTAAATAATAATAATGATGAAAGTAAGAGTTTTAAATTTTTTATTGGTTTTAACAGGTGTATTAGTGTATTATTCATGTAGTAATGATGATGGTATTGCAACTTCTTCAACGGAAATAAAATTCAATCATCCCGAAGGATTGGAGAACTCGGAAATCAAGCAATTAACACTGACACTAAAAGAAAAAAATACCGGAAATGAAATTGTAACCGGCAATATGGAAGGAGGAATCTTTAAGTTGACGGTTCCACAAGGACTTTATGATATTTCCGCCGAAGGAACTATTTCTTATAAGGCAGGAGAAGATATTATAGAAGGGAAAGTGAAAGGTTTCAAAGAAAGCGTCGGTATTTCCCAGAATGCCTGGAATACCGAAATGGATCTGTTCCTGTATGATGTAAAATCGGGCCTTATTTTCGAGGAAATCTTTTTTACCGGAACCCAAACTCCAGAGTCCAAACAATATCGGGGTGATTCATACTTCAAGATTTACAACAACTCCGACGACGTAATTTATGCAGACGGTTATGTCATTGCCGAATCCAAGTTTTTAACCGTAACAAAATACGATTACAGACCGGATATCATGAATGAAGCCTTTGCCTCATCGGCGGTATATATGATTCCCGGATCAGGTAGCGATGTTCCTGTAGAACCCGGAAAGTCAATTATCATTTGCGACCAGGCCATCAATCATCTCGAACTGAATTCTAATTCCTTTGATTTAAGTAGCGCTGATTTTGAGTGGTACGACGAAACATCTTCATCTTTAGATACCGATAATCCGGCTATCCCAAACCTGTTAAAAGTATATTCGGAATCCAAGACGATCTGGATTCCCCACAACCAGGGAAATAAAAGTTATGTACTGGCCAAACTCGGAGTAAATACCGATCAATTCATTGCCGATTATAAATACGACTACGAATACGATACTTCTACCAGAGTCATGACGGGGACCGCTTATAAAATACCGAATAACTGGATTGTTGATGCCGTAAACATCAGTAATAAATCTACTTTTGAATGGATTGTTACCACCCCGTCGTTAGATATGGGATGGAGTTACTGTGCCGAAGTGTCCGGAGATAACACCCGCTATGGGAAAAGCATTCAACGTAAAGTCTTGTCTATTACGGAAGACGGACGTAATATTTTACAAGACACCAACAATTCGACGGTTGATTTGATTCCGAGAGCAACTCCTTCTTTAAAGAAATAGTTAAAAAACATGCGTTTTCATTCTATTATATTTTGTTCATTGCTGATTCCTGCATTGGCTTTCGGACAGGATTCCATTCCGGTCTTGAGCCGTGCGGGATTTAGCTTATCTCCTTCGCAAAAGTTTCTTCCGTATATTTGGGAAAATCCGGCATTAGCAAAAAATATCCGGAACTTTTCCTTAGTCGATTTAAATCTGAACGCGAACGTGGAGAATAATGAAAATCAAATTCCTCAACTGGGCAAAGAAATCAGACAAGGTTCTTTCAACACCGACGCTCAACTTTGTTTAAAAAACAACGATTATATATGGGGAAAAGCATTTTACAGGAATGGGAAAAAAGAAAATGTACAATGGAATGAAAGTGCCGACTTTTTCAGGCTCTATCCTTACGTTGCCCTAGACACTATCGGAGGAGACCTGAAATACGAACAATATTATTTCCAGGGAGGATATTCAAAAGATTACGGCGGTTTTTCGTGGGGAATTTCCGCCGATTTTAAAGAAGGAATGGAATACCGGGACAAAGATCCGCGCCCCAAAAACCTGACATCCGATTTGAGTGCCGATCTTGGAGCTACGTGGAAATGCACCATAAATTATCTCCTTGCGGCCAACGTGCATTTAGGAAAATACAAACAGGAAAACAATGTATCCTTTTACAGCGATTTGGGTTCTGCCCCGGTTTATAATGCCGTCGGACTAGGTCTCCTGAACAATCGTTTCTGGAGTAACCAATCCCAAACTTACTTCACCGGTTCCGATTATGGTATTTCTCTCACATTTTTACCTGATAAATCATCAGGCTGGTCCGGTAACCTGCAATACAATCAGAGTAAACTGAACAAACGAATTACAAATCCGGCAAAAATCGACCTGAACAGGACAAACACGAACACAATACAAGCGGATATCGCCCGTATAAACAAGTCCATTACAAAAAATTCCGGATTTATCGTATCGCTACAATACCAAAAACGATTGGGTTATGAAAGTATCGTCGGAGATATTATAAAAGGGACATACGAAATCTTAGGGGAAAACCAGCCCTATAAAAGTGAATATAAAAAGCTATCGGTAAAAGGATTATACGAAAAGAACGAAAGAATATCCTGGTCCGTTCAACCAGAATTTTCCGCCGGAGAAATGAAAGCCGGTTATGTATCGCCTCATCGACTGATGAAAATAGCTTTCTGGCGTCCCCAATTACAAACGACTCTACAAAATACTTTCGGGAAATCTTTGATTGTATTGAATTTAAACGGTGCATACCAAGGTCTGTTCAATAAAAAACTGGAAATCGACACACAAACATCCGGGCAAATGATGGAAAACAAACAGGTTCTAAATAACACTTATCATTCTCTGACAAGCAAATACACTTGCATATCCCTGGATGTAAAATATTATTATTCCCGGACGGAAAATTGGGGAATTTATTTACAACTAAAAGGAGAACAACGTTGGTATGGACAAAAATTGCCGAATTCTAATGCTTTATTCTCTGCTTTAGGCATTATTTTTTGAATCATTTTTTGTGAAAAATTATCTGCATAAAATTAAAAATTAAAAGATTTTCCACTGCCTTAAACTTAAAAAATTGCGAGAAAATTCCCATGAAAAAAAAATGAATTACATATCTAAATAGATATATATTAATAATTTACGTTATAGTATCACATAAATTCAGACTTTTCAAAAACCCATCAATTTTATAAATTCATATTGAAAATTTTATTATATTATTATTTATATATATTTTTGTAAAATATTTTACAATAAAAACAATCATTTTATGTTAATTGATATTTTTAATGTGCATCTAATATGACAAAGAAACCCTTTATTTTTATTCTATTCTTTTTGATAATGCCTGCCGTATTCTATGGCGCTAATGAAAAAAGACTGACCGGAAAAGTCACAACACAAGCGACCAAAGAACCACTACCCGGTGCCGTAGTAATAGTGAAAGGAACAAAGACAAGTACTGTAACCAACCCCGACGGTTGTTACACGCTTACACTACCTGAGAGTATAACAAAAGCGGTTATTGTAGTTTCCTATATCGGTATGGAAACCGGTGAAGCAACGTATGACGGTTCCGTCAAAACACTTGACTTTGCGCTGTCGGAACTTACGCAAAGTATTGATGAAGTAGTCGTTACGGGCTACGCCAATGTCCGTAAAGAAAGTTATACCGGTAACACAACGGCGATTAAGAAAGAAGACATTGCCAAGGTGTCGCCGGGTAATATCCTTCAATCGATTCAGGTTTTTGACCCTTCCTTCCGGCTGCAGGAAAACATTGCACTTGGTTCCGACCCCAATGCCTTACCCAATATTTCGTTGCGGGGACAGACAGCGCTCGATATGCCTTTATTCAGTGACGGAGCCGACCTCTCCCGTCAGAATCTGGTTGGAAATAACAATTTACCCATTTTTATCCTAGACGGATTTGAAGTGAAGGTGGAACGCATTTACGACCTGGATTTGAATCGCATACACAAGTTCACCATTCTGAAAGACGCTGCCGCAACATCCTTGTACGGTTCACGTGCAGCTAACGGAGTAATCGTCATTGAAACCCGTGCACCCCAAACCGGTAAACTGCGCGTAGCATATAACCTGACGTGTAAACTTGAAACTCCCGACCTGTCGAGTTACAACCTGATGAACTCAGCCGAAAAATTACAGGCAGAAATTGATGCGGGAGAATTTTTAAACGCAACCAAAGACGGATACAACTGGGAGAAGTATATGAATTATTATCTCCCGCGCCTGTCGGATGTCAATCGAGGCGTAAACGTTGATTGGACACGAATCGGAGTTCGTCCTTCATTAGGTTCGCGCCACAGTTTGTTTGTTGATGGCGGCGAAAAAAACATACGTTGGGGAGCCGAATTGCGCTACAATAAAGGAAACGGCGTGTTGAAGGGATCATACCGCGACACATACGGCAGTTCCATGAGCATCGACTACCGTAACGGTGGATTTCAACTGACCAACACCGTAGACTTTTCCGTAATGGCAGGAGGAGATTCTCCTTACGAATACGGAGAATACTCCCATCGGCAACCATACGCCGAATTGCGTGACCCGGCTACCGGCAAATGGGTGCAAGTATTTCCGTACCATGTAGCTGCGCGATCAAACGACAGAGTAAACCCACTCTATGAATCGGAATATTTAAAATCTTATTCATCGAACGGTTACAAAACGCTTAACGACAAACTGGGTATCAATTATTTTATCAACTCAGCGTTCACGATGAAAGCTTGGGTCACAGTAGAAACAACTACACGCGAATCGAAACGATTCATCGATCCCGAATCGCGTCAATTTTACGGTTTACAGGCCGACAGACGAGGAAGTCTGGAGATTACTAACCAGGAGTCTCTTGCATACGATGCTAATTTAATGATCCTTTTCAATAAAAATTTGAACGGTCATATCATCAGTTCTACATTAAGCGGTTCATTGCATCAAAGCGACATGAGTTCTCTCCGGTCGGAATACCGGGGATTTGCAAACGGAAGTAATTCTTCGATTAATTCTGCAGCGCAATTACCTGTAAAACCTTCCCGGTCAAGCGACAAAAGACGATTGGCCAGCGCATTGGGATTTGTCAACTATTCGTATCACGACCTTTACCTTGCCGACATTTCGTTTCGTCTGGACGGCTCGTCGCAGTTTTTTAACGAAAAACGTTTTGCACCGTTCTGGGCAGCAGGCGCAGGAATTAATTTGCATAAATACCATTTCATAAAAGAAGCCGGATTTATTTCAACACTCAAACTAAGAGGTTCTTTCGGACAATTGGGGAAAGTGACATTTCCGCCTTTTGCCGCTATATCGACTTACGCTTCAACCTCCATCGACAGTTGGTATTACACAGGGATCGGCAGTATATTGCGTTATCTGGGCAACGACCGGCTGACCTGGGAAAAGACCAATGTAACAGACATCAGTCTTGAGGCCGGATTGTGGAAAAACAAAGTGTTATTAAAAAGCACGACCTACAACAAGAACACGACGGACATGATAACGAGTATCACAATCCCCGCATCATCGGGTTTTACGACCTATATGGATAACCTGGGACGTGTAAACAATCGGGGCATTGAATTTGAATTACGTGCTAATGTATTACAAATGAAAGATTTGAATCTTTCTTTATTTGGGACATTCGCTCACAACAAAAACAAAATTGTACAAATATCGGAAGCCTTGAAAACCTACAATGAACTCGTAAACAAACAATACGATTCGTATAACGAATATCCGGGCGATGCACGATATGCCGCTTTACATACCAAGTTTGTGGAAGGAGGTTCCACCACTTCCATTTTTGCAATGAAGTCGCTGGGTATCAACCCCGCCAACGGGAAAGAAGTCTATGAACGTCCCGGTGGTTCCATCACTTACGATTGGAAAGCCTCTGATATGCAGATTGTAGGAAACACGGAACCAACGGCTCAGGGTTCCCTGGGTTTTAATGCGACGTGGAAAAGGTTGTCGATATTCACCTCTTTCCTCTATCGTTGGGGCGGCGACCAATACAACTCAACAATGGTGAAATATGTGGAGAACGTATCTCTGATGAATACCAATGCCGACAAACGCGTAGGTTCTCAACGCTGGAAAAAACCGGGAGATATAGCACCACTTAAAGATATTGCCGACCAGTGGCTGGTCACTCGCCCGACTTCCCGTTTTGTACAACGCGATAACACCTTGGAATTTAACTCAATATCGTTGAGTTACGATGTCAGTTCAAAAGCATTGAACCGAATGGGAATGAGCATGGTGCGGCTCACGGCAGGAATGGAAAAGGTAGCATTCTGGAGTACAATCCATCGCGAGCGGGGTTTGGATTATCCTTATTCCAAAACCGCCAATTTCTCCGTAAACATAACCTTTTAATTTCAATAATTTTATAAATGAATAAACAGATGAATCACAACGATACAAAATTTCATAGAGGACGAATAGTTGTCGCCGTACTTGTGGCCTGTTCCTCACTATTCTCCTGTTCCGACTGGCTCGACATTACACCCGAAGACACCATTACAGCCGATAAGCTGTTTTCAACTTACAGCGGATACCATACGGCACTTAACGGTATTTACCAGGAACTGTCTTCAAATGATCTCTACGGTCGGGAACTCTCCTGGGGATTTGCCAGTGCATTGTCGCAATACTACAACAACAATAATGAACCGAATATGGAGAAACGGTATTCACACACCGAAAACTACGAATACAAGACCAACGAAGTGGAAACTTATACCGCCGGTCTGTGGCTCACAGCATACAATGCGATAGCCAATACAAACAACCTGTTACAACACCTTGAACAAGCCGATATAAACTTGTTTCCTAATGTACTCGATCACGAAATAGAATTGATACGCGGCGAAGCGCTTGCCTTACGCGCCATGCTGCATTTCGACCTGTTACGTTTGTTTGCTCCGGCGCCTCAGGAAGGAAACAATTTTGCCGGTATTCCTTATAATGA
>JAITTA010000306.1 GCA_031287395.1 Dysgonamonadaceae bacterium
CTGCTTTTACATAAATATGATTGATAGGCAGCAAATTTTCGTCTTTTAGGAGGGTCATCCGCAATGTATTTGCTATATCTTCATAAACCTCCTTATCTTCATTGTTTTTCGAAAAATCTCTGAGCGCATTGTAAACCGATAATTTAGTATATAAATACGTCGTTTTTAATTCATGCGGCAAATTCAAAGTATCGACTTTACCCAATAATTCCGACGATTCTTTAAGTAATCCCATGGTCCGGAATATCCGCGACCGGAATAATTCCGAATCGATGTAAGCATTCCTATCGCCGGCCTCTCCGGCATACAGTTCCATCTGGGTGGAATAGAAAAGAGCCGAATCGGTACGATATACATTATATTCCATACATAAATTTTTTGCAATGAGTACTTTTTCACTTGCAGACAAGAGTGGACTGCTTAATTTGAGCTTTAAGCTATCGATTCGTTTTTCTTTCGTTTCCGAGTACAAGAGCTTATTTTCAATGGTTATGTCCAATGCTTTAAATAACGAGTCTAACCGGTTGTTTGACATGCAATCAATACTCCTGGTGAAAAGCAGAACAATGAAAAGAAGTATCACTTTCATAATCGGTATTTTTATATAAAGTGTTTTTAACAAAAGTAATCATATATTTTGTGTTCATCAAAAAACCAACATGAATAATCACTATTTTCCTCTCCTGACTACTACTTTTTTATTACAAAGAGGAAACATAAATGCCTAATAACAAATACAATACACTATAAATATATCATATCTTACTACATCGATTTTACATTTACCAATACTATTGGAATAATCCATACTTTTGAAAAAAAACAACTATAAAAATTCGTCACCATGATTAAACAAACGACATCTAAAATTCTCTTGACGGCAAATTGTCTCGCGTTGTTTTCTGTTTTGGAATCCACCGCTCAGAATACAAAACCGAACATCCTGCTCATCCTTGCAGATGATTTGGGATACGGGGATGTATCCGCTTTAAATGAAAACTCGAAAATAAAAACGCCGGCAATAGACCAACTGAGCAAAAACGGTATCCGGTTCACCGATGCTCATTCCAACTCATCGGTCAGTACTCCTTCGCGTTATGGTATTCTGACAGGCCGGTATGCCTTTCGTACTCTTCTAAAACAGAGTGTTTTAAACGGTTTTTCCGAACCGCTTATCGCTCCGGAACGTTCGACATTGGCTTCAATGCTTTCGAAAGAAGGATATATCACGGCTTGCATCGGTAAATGGCACTTGGGCTGGGAGTGGGCTAAAAAAGAAAATTGTGACGAAATCGATTATTCCCGTCCGATTTCAAATGGCCCTGTGACGAGAGGATTTGATTATTTTTTTGGTATCGCTTCGTCGCTCGATATGCCGCCTTATGTTTATGTTGAACGGGATACGCCGACAGCAATCCCTAACCGGATATCGAAAGAAAGCAAAGGATTGACGCTTTTCCGCTCCGGTCCGCAAGCTCCCGATTTTGAACCGGAAGATTGTTTGCCGAATTTTACCCAGAGGGCTGTTGAATACATCACGAACAGAAAAGGGGATAACAAATCGTTTTTCCTTTATTTACCATTGACGGCTCCCCATACTCCCATATTGCCTTCGAAAGAATTCGAGGGAAAATCTGGACTTTCATCCTATGCCGATTTTGTAATGATGGTCGACGATGCTGTCGGGAAAATTATTTCCGCGTTAAAGGCTAGCGGGCAATACCAAAATACCATCATTGTATTTACAAGTGATAACGGATGTTATCGTGGAGCAGGAATGGATGATATGGAAAAACAGGGACATCATTCAAGTTACATATATAGAGGAGCCAAATCGGATATTTTTGATGGCGGACACCGCATCCCATTGATTATCTCATGGGGAGATAAATACAACAACAGAATAGAAAAAGGCCTGATTTCATTGACTGATTTTTACGCCACATTTGCTCAAATGACCGGATATAAACCTGTTGATAATGAAGGAGAAGACAGTCACAGTTTCTGGCCGGTACTAAGCTGTGAGGGAAAACCGTCGCGAACAGATGTTGTGCATCATTCCATCGACGGCAGTTTTTCTCTCAGAGAAGGTGATTGGAAACTGATATTCTGCCCGGGATCAGGGGGGTGGAGTTATCCGTCGTTACCCAAAGATAAAGACTTTATAGCCACATTGCCCGGCATGCAATTGTACGACATCAAAAAAGATCCGGGAGAAACGAATAATCTTATAAATAAATATCCTGCAACGGTAGAAAAACTCAAAAGAAAAATGCAGGATTATATCCTCAACGGACGGTCGACTCCCGGCAGGAAACAGAATAATGAGATTTCCGGCAAATGGAAACAAATTGAAAACGTGATTCAAAATTATTAATCTAAATCCAATATGTATGAAACGAAAAATCAAAATTACATTTGTTCTTTTTATGCTTTTTTCAGCTTTTGTTCTGCAACAGTTGAGTGCACAATCAATCCGGGTTAACGGGATTGTTTATGAAAAAGAGGAGAGTCCCTCTATAGGCGCTACGGTTAACGTAAAAGGAACCGACAATATCACGGTGACGGATATGGATGGGAAATTCTCTATTATTACCGAGGCTAATAGTACACTTGTTGTATCTTATATCGGGTTCAAGAAACAGGAGATCCCGGTAAATAACCAACAACATACCAACAGTCCTGCCATCAAGTATCCTACGCCGGGATCGGGCGATGCCGTCAATGAAATGAAAGAAGGTTTTAATCGCACGCAAAATATAACAACCAACCTATTGCTGTCATACGAAAAATCAATAGAGCAACATCGTTTTTCAGTAATGGGAGGGTATTCGTATGAAGGTGAAACTTACCGCTGGTTCAATACTGGCCGAACATTCGACGATATGAAATACGATGCCCTGGGAGATGAAGTGAAAAGCGATGCGGTAGCAAATTCCGGCGGAGGAAGGGATTTCGTCATGAATTCCTTCTTCGGACGATTCAATTACAATTACGCCGATCGCTATCTGTTTGAGTTCAATATCAGGGACGATATTTCTTCCAAGTTTGCTAAAGAAAACCGGAATGCTGTTTTTCCTTCACTTTCGGCTGCATGGCGTATTTCGGAAGAAACTTTTTTTGAAGGATGGAAAAACGACCTGCCGAATGTTAAGTTCCGGGGTTCGTGGGGACTCGTAGGAAATAACAGGATTGATTTATATCAATACCTGGAACGGGTAAAAGCAAACCAGTCGTATATGTTCGGCGATAAATTGGTTAACACCGCCGTATTTGAATCTTCTAATCCGGATATCCGCTGGGAGACTACCGAAATGGCTAATATCGCTTTGGATTTAGGCTTACTGAATAACAGTCTGAACCTGACCCTGGAATACTTTAATAATACAACACGCGATATTTTGGTAACATTGCCTGTCTCAAAAGTATACGGATTAAAAGCGCCGATACAGAATGGAGGTATTGTGAACACCCGGGGATGGGAGACCTCATTGGAATACCGTCTGAAAACCGGCCGGGTCAATCACCGCTTTGCTCTTAACCTGTCGGACAGCCGGAACGAGGTGGTGGATAATCGTTTGATACGGAACCGTTAACTTACGACACGGAAGCTAATTACTGGGATCGTTCGGTATCGGCGATAGAAACCGTCAATTCGTGTTATCAATGGATCGGTAATCCCGACGAAATTATCTATATGGAAGGCGCTACGGATAATGCCTATGTGCGTGCCAGCAGCGGAAAGACTCAAGCCATTGCAAATGGTTCACACAGCACGGCGGATGCCTATATCGAATCAATCTGGGGATACCGTTATGAAGGTATTAAAATGTGTAATCAGTTGACCGACAATATTAACAGGGTTCCCGGATTGACCGATTCGTTAAAAAACCTGTACCTTTCCCAAGTACGTGTCATCAGGGCCTTGCACTACCATGAACTGGTGACGAAATTCCAGGATGTACCCTACATCACCACTGCCATTTCATTTGCAGAAGCGAATAAAGTATCGCCGACCAAACGCGATGTAATCGTCAATAATATTCTTACAGAACTCGACGATATCCTGAATAACAAGTACTTACCCTTTTCTTATCCGGCTACTGCCGATTACGGACGAATCACTCATTATGCTGCAGAAGCATTAAAAGCCCGTATCTTACTCAACGAAGGGCGTTATGCGGAAGTCAAAACCACGACGGAAGATATCATCAGAAATGGTAACTACGAATTACACCCTCAATACGACCAATTGTTTGTCGTCAATTACGAAAAAAATAAAGAAATCATGCTGAGTGTGCAATACGCATTAAACATGCGGGAAAATTCGGGAAATTACCAGTTTCTACCACCATCGTTAGCCGGAATTGCAAACATTGTGCCCATCAAAACATTGGTAGACAGTTATATTATGCTAAACGGTCAGAATATATCCGAGGCTCAATCCGGATATTCGGAATCGGATCCATGGAAAAACAGGGACCCGCGTCTTATGGCAACAATCTGTTACGATGGAGGCGTCTATATCAAAGCCGACGGTAGCCAACACAAAGTGACGACTGCTCCGGACAGTAAAAGCAACGATCGGCTGCAACCGGGAACATCGGTGATCACAACTACATCGGGATATTATTTCAAAAAATTCTACGACAATCAATTCATTACGGCTCAACGCTCAGGTTTGAATTATCCGGTAATCCGATATGCCGATGTATTGCTGATGTATGCTGAATCCTGTGCTGAAACCGGGACATTGACTTCCGCCGATTGGGATATGACAATCAAAAAAATTCGTCAACGGGCCGGATTTACTATTCCGGAAGCACTGAATATGCCTTCGGGAAAAACGAAAGAGGAACTGATCAATACGATACGGAATGAACGTCGTTGCGAACTTGCATTTGAAGGACTTCGCTTGAAAGACATCATGCGTTGGAAAATTTCCGAAAACGTCCTCAACGGAGATGCTCTCGGGATGTATATAGGAACCGGTTTTTCAAATACGGTAAATGGATATTATAAGATAGAAACCCGCCAGTTTGATAAATCAAAACATTATTTATGGCCTATACCGCAATCGGAAAGGGATATTAATAAGAATCTCAGGCAAAACCCTAATTGGTAATCACTAAATAGAGATAAAATCAATACAAAAAGCTAAAAAAAGTTAAAGAAATCTTTTCAGATCAGAATAATTTCTTTAACTTTTTTTAACTTTAAAGATCGCACCGAATAATAAAATAACTTTTCCTATCAATTATTATCTTTTCTTCTTTGTAAACGTATTTTTTATCAAATAGTATGCCAATCTGATAATACTCCAGGCAATATACAAAGCTACTGAAAAAATGAGAACATAACCAAGAGAAGTAAATATTTCCGACCAGGAGGTATTGAATTTAGCAATAGCATATATATTGACAATACAAGCTATTATAAAGCAGGCAACCAAGGTAATGACCTCGATTTTCTTTCTTTTTACCGTAATTATTGTATCTTTCATATGTATATCATTTTTAAAAATCATATGGAGACGGTTTGTGTTGCTCTTTTATGATTCAGATAATCCAGTTTATATTCATCTGGAAAGTCAGGTATCACACCTTCTTCAATGGCCTGGTGTCCCAATAGACAAAGAACACTGGCATAGTATCCTTCTTCGGCGATTTGTTCCGGTTGTTTTCCCGTAATAACAGCTTCGGCATACGCTTCCAACAAGACAGAAGTGCCATCGGTTTTAGGCCTCTTTCCTGTAATATAATCTCCCGTATTTTCATTTGCTGTTTCGGGTGCCCAACTGGTTCCGGCAAAAGGAATTGCATCGAACAATTTATGTTCCACATCGTTGATAAGTTGCAGGAATCCAGGTGCCGGAGGTACGGTTTCATAGAAATATTTACCTTTTTCCAACTCAATAGTCCCTTTGTTTCCCAGGATTTGCTCTTCCAGTCCATAAAACTTGTTGGATATGATGGATTCAAATGTCATTTTCACTCCATTATCGAAAATATAAATTGCACTGACATTGTCATAGACTTCTCTTCCGTCTTTCCAATAAGTGATGGCTCCATGTCCCATTATTTTATTCGGAATGGTTTTCAATGCCCAGGTCCCGATTTGTAGCTGGTGGCAGGCTAATTCGGTCATGAGTCCCCTGGAGTACTCTTTATAAAGTCGCCAGTTAATTTTGCGTTCCAATTCCGGGTTTGGTACCGGCCTTCTCCAATCTCCGTTCCGGAACCAATAAGTACGGATCCCTTCGATTTCTCCGAACGTTCCGGAATGTACCATCTGCATGGCTTCGATATAACGATCACAGAATAATCGTTGTTGTCCCACAAAGAATACTTTTCCTGTCCTTTTGTGGGTATCGTACATGTGTAAACAGTCGGCAGGCGTCATAGCCATTGCTTTTTCACAAAAAACATGCTTACCGGCTTCAAATGCAGCTATTGCGATTTCATGGTGTATGTTCAACGGGACAGCAATCACGACTCCATCCACATCCTTATCTTCCAGGAGTTTCCTGTAGTCTTGATATACTTTAGCATCCGGAGCCATTTTCAACGCTTCGTTGATAGAGGGTTGATAATTGTCGCAAATTGCTACAATTTCAACCTTCGGATTTTTCATTAAAAAGCTCATCAGAAACTGGCCTCTCGATCCGGGACCAATCACTCCGATCCGGGCTTTTTCACCCATTGTGTTTTTGGAATCGGAAAATGCGGAAAACCACGGTACAGTCGCCAATAACAATCCTGCAGAACCTGAAATTTTTAAAAATTCACGTCTTGTTTTCACGGTAATAATTCTATTGAGAGTTAGTATTTAAAAAAAATATCTGTTTTTTCATTAACTGTGTACGTACACGGAATCTGTAAAAATGAAAACGGAGTATTTATTTCCGTTTTCATTTATAAATTATTGATTCCGAGCTTCGTTTGTCATCGTAAAAACCAAATGACCTCCATTCATAATATCTTTATGATTGATAATGTAATTATCTATTTGAAAGCCATTTAATGTAACCGATTTAACGTACTTGTTTTCCTTTGAAAGACCTTTAGCTTCCATCAGGAATGTTTTACCTTCGGGCAAAGATAAGGAAACTTTTTCAATTTGTGGCGCTCCGATTATATATTCTCCTCCGACCGGATTGACGGGATAGAAACCCATAGCGGAAAAAATATACCAGGCCGACATTTGTCCGCAGTCGTCATTGCCACACAAACCATCCGGTTTATTGAGATAAAAACGATCGAATATTTCACGGATTAATTCCTGGGTTTTCCACGGACGACCGGCATAATTGTACAAATAAGCGACATGATGGCTGGGTTCATTTCCATGGGCATATTGTCCAATCAAACCGCTTACGTCGGAAACAAATCCTGTTTTACCGGTATCTATGTCCAAGAAAAACAAAGAGTCTAATTTTTGAGCGAAAATATCTTTTCCTCCCATCAAATCGATTAATCCTTGCGGGTTATGTTGTACATGCCAAGTGTATTGCCAGGAATTTCCTTCCGTAAAGTCACCTCCTATACTGGATGAATGTGCCAACTGGAACGGATTGAAAGGCGTTCTCCAATTCCCTTGGGAATCTCTTCCTCTCATTAATCCGGTTTCGGGATCAAATAAATTCTTATAAAAATCGGAACGTTTTTTGAAATATTCATAATCTTCCGTTTTTCCGAGGGATTTGGCCATTTGTGCTGCACAATAATCATCATATACGGATTCCAATGTTCTTGAAACCGATTCCAATTGAATAATATCAAAAGGATAATAACCATATTTCATATAGGTATCCCAATCCGAATGAAGATGGTTCACCGTCAGACTTGTTTTTATAGCTTGGTAAGCTTCCTCTGCATCAAATCCCTTGAATCCTTTCAGATAAGCATCTACGATAACCGGTACAGCATGATTAGCAATCATACAATAATTCTCTTTACCCCATAAAGCCCAAATCGGCAAAAAGCCCTGTACCTTCTGGTGGGCGATCATCGTTTGAATCATATCATCAACTTTTTCCGGAATAATGATCGTATAGAGGGGATGAGCTGCCCGGTATGTATCCCATAAAGAGAGGGTAGAGTAGTAGTTGCCGGTTTTGGAAGTAAACACACTGTCGTTTACTCCACGGTATGAACCGTCCGTATCGGTAATATTATTCGGTTGTATCAACAAATGATACATGGATGTATAAAATGTCGTCTTCTGGTCTTCCGTTCCTGTAACCTGCGCTCTTGCCAGCAAGTCATTCCATTGGGAACGGGCTTTTTCTTTTATTTCAGCGAAATTCCAGTCCGGATTCTCTATTTCCATAGATTTCATAGCCCCGGCAATGCTCACTGAAGATATGGAAACTTTTGCCTGAACGGACTCTCCCGGTTTCAAATCAAACCCTAAAATCAGACGTTTAGCCTTTTCGCCTTCACGAAGGGGAAGTTCTCCTCTTACAGAATAAGGCTTATCAAATTTTATGACATAATAATAATGACGTCTTACCCAGTTCCTGACTTCCTGACGACCTGTAATGGTTTGATTATCGACAATATCCATTTCTGCCAGCAAAACATGTTCCTGAAGCGCTTTCCGACTCCAGACCACTCCGCTTTGCATATCTAAGAAGATGTTTGCAGGTTTGTCCTGATGAAAAGTATATTTATGGAATGCCGTCCGTTGTGTTGCCGTCAGTTCGACATCAATTTTATAATCAGGTAATTGAACAAAGTAGTATCCCGGAGAGGCTTTTTCCGTCGATTTGTCTATAACAGCCCGCAAACTGTCCGGAAGTTCCTTTCCCGAAAACGGTAACATCAGGATATCTCCCAAATCCGAACAACCCGTACCGTTGAGATGGTTTTGTGCAAATCCCAATACCTCCTTGTCCTCATAATTATAACCGGAACAGTACCTCCAGGAATCATTCCCCGTCTCCGGACTCACCTGGATAAATCCGAAAGGAACCGTAGCACCGGGAAATGTATGACCGTTATCGGCATTTCCTATAAAAGGATTAACATACTTGCAATAATCTTCGTCAACCTGAATCTCATTGCTTTTTTGAGGATTACATCCCCAGGCAAGTCCAAGGATAACAGAAAATAACAGAAATTTTTTCATTATTGTTTTATTGATATTTAATTGTCGCAAAATTAATAAAAAATTCCCGACCAGTGGCCTGGGATACAAATGAAGCCGTTGAAAATACTTCGCCGGAACTTGCATCTTTCGTTACAACGGATACCGGTTTGAAAGCTTCTATGCATTGTCCGTCAAAAGGGGAGCGGATGTGTAATTTTTTTTCTTCATTCCCGGAAGTCGAAAGACATTCATCCTGCAAAATAACAAAAGAATCCTGTCCTGTATCAGCCGATGGCAAGGTTATTTTCCATCCGTTTCCGGAAGGATGATTTCCCAAAGCGAAAACCGAACTGTTTCCAAAATTAACCAAAGCATCCGTTATCCCGTTTTCCCTCAGTATTCCGACACACTTATCCAATGCATATCCTTTGGCATATCCGCCCAAATCGATTTTTATGGCCGGATTTTCATAAAAAATACTGTTATTCAAGTCTTTACAAACAATGCCTTGAATACCGTCCCGGTATGAGTCCAACGAATTTACGGTAATGTCGAAACATCCGGATGTTTTTTCATAATAATCAATGCAATCCTTAATTATCTGAAATAATCCGGGACTAACGATAACCGGACATACTGAAGCAGACTCATTCAATAAATACAATTCACTACCGGGATCAAATCGGTTAACCGTTTTTTCTATATCCTGTAATTCATTATATATCAAATCGATCACTTTCTCACAAACACCTTCCGGCCGATTACATAAAGCGATATCTATACGTGTATGCATCGATTCAAACCACGCATAAAAAATGGTTTTATCATTACCAAGAACTTTATTTATAAAAGGTACCGGCATCTTAATACCTTCTGCGACCACCTAATCCCAAAGCTCCCATCAACCCTCTTACCAGTGTGTTGGTTAATGTACCGGTAGCCGTTCGCGCAACCTGCTTAGCCGTAGGACTGCTCAGAATTTCTTCCAGCATTGTTTTTTCAGATCTTACGCTACGGGACATTCCAGCCGCTGCCTTTTGTTCGGCTTCCTGCGTTTTTTGGGCCTGAACGGCCTTCATTCTTTCCATAAGGATTTCATAAGCGCTTTGCCTGTCGATATCCTGATTATATTTGGCCACGAGTTGGCTTCCGGAAATGACGGCATCAATCTCCTGTTCCGACAAAATATCCATGCGCGATCTGGGGGAACAAAGCATGGTGTAGGAGAGGGCAGTTGGCATTCCTTTCTCATTCAGCAACGTAACAAGCGCTTCTCCCACACCCATCCGGGTAAGTAGTTCGTCCGTCTTGTAAAAGTCCGAATACGGAAAGTTCTCCGCCATGCTTTTAATATTTTTCCTGTCTTTGGCGGTGAATGCCCGCAAAGCATGCTGAAGTTTGAAACCCAATTGGCCCAGGACAGACGGAGGGACATCCGTCGGATTCTGGGTACAGAAAAAGATTCCGATACCTTTGGAACGAATCAATTTAATAACGGTTTCGATCTGTTGCAATAACGCGCTGCTTGCTTCCTGGAAAATCAGGTGTGCTTCGTCAATAAACATCACTAACTTAGGTTTATCCAAATCTCCTTCTTCCGGACAAGTAGCGTAGATTTCGGACAGTAATTGCAGTAAAAAAGTCGAAAAAAGTTTCGGTTTATCCTGCATATCCGTTACACGGATAATATTAATCATTCCACGTCCCCGGTTATCGATACGCATCAAATCATCGATATCAAACGAAGGTTCTCCGAAAAACAAATCGGCCCCCTGTTGCTGTAATTCAATGATCTTCCGTAAAATAGTGCCGGTGGTGGTAGTGGATACTTTTCCATATTCCTTCTCAATATCCTCTTTTCCTTCATTTCCAATATATTGTAACACTTTTATGAAGTCTTTCAAATCGATTAAAGGAAGTTGATGATCGTCGCAAAACTTATAAATCAATGCCACCAAACCGGACTGAGTATCATTCAAACCCAGAATTTTGGACATCAATACCGGACCAAATTCCAGTATCGTAGCACGTAACCGGATTCCTTTTTCATGACTTATGCTCATCAATTCAACCGGAAATGCAGTTGGATGATAATCTAATTTCATTTTGCCGTAACGTTCCTGAATTATTTTATTTTCTGTTCCGGAAGAAGCAATTCCGCTTAAGTCTCCTTTTATATCGAGCATTAAGACAGAGACACTGGCATCACTCAGGGATTCTGCAATCACCTGAAGAGTCTTCGTCTTACCGGTTCCAGTAGCTCCTGCAATCAGACCGTGACGGTTCATCGTTTTCAAAGGCACCCGGATGTATGAATCCTGAATGACTTCTCCATTAAATATCGGAGCTCCCAAAATAAATGATTCGCCCTTAAAAGCATAGTCTTTATCAATGATCTGTTTAAATTGCTCACTCTTGTTCATAAAATATCCATTTCAATTTTGTTCCAAAGTTAAAAAAAATACTTTTACTATTCATTCTATTTTTCGAAGTAATACAACATTTTCAACATGGTGGGTATGCGGGAACATATCCACCGGTTGTATTTTCTCTACACGGTATTTTTCTCCCAATAAATTCAAATCGCGTGCCTGAGTAGCCGGATTGCAACTTACATAAACAATTCTTTCGGGTTCGGCGAATAAAACAGCTTCAATAACGTCATCATGCATTCCGGCCCGCGGCGGATCGGTAATGATTACATCCGGACGCCCATGTTGATTGATAAAATCATGATTCAGAATATCTTTCATGTCCCCGGCGTAAAACAGGGTATTACTTATTCCATTGATTTCAGAATTTATTCTTGCATCTTCGATTGCTTCCGGAACGTATTCAATCCCAATCACTTGCTTCGATTGGCGAGCCACAAAATTAGCAATCGTACCGGTACCCGTATAAAGGTCATACACTTGTTCGTTTCCGGTTAAACCTGCAAAATCACGCGTTATTTTATACAGATTGTAGGCCTGTTCACTATTGGTTTGATAGAATGATTTCGGACCGATTTTGAACTTCAATCCTTCCATTTCTTCAAAAATGAAATCATTCCCCCTAAAAACCAATACTTCCTGATCGGTAATCGTATCATTTGCCTTCTGATTGAGAATATAAAGCAAAGATGTGATTTCCGGGAATTTATCGGCAATATGACTCAATAAAACTTGTTGTTTCGTTTTGTCGTCTTCATAGAAAACCACTAGCAGCATCACTTCTCCGGTAGTAGAAGTCCGGATGATGATATTACGCATCAAACCGTGTTGATTTCTCAAGTCAAAGAAAGTATAACCGTTTTCCAAACAAAACCGTTTGATTTCCAATCGTATTTTATTTGAAATATCATTCTGTAACCAACATCTTTTTATATCGAGAACTTTATCGAACATACCCGGAATGTGGAATCCCAGCGCATTCATATCCCGGAATTCTTCTCCGGATTTGATTTCTTCTTCCGTCATCCAACGCTTATTGGAGAACGTAAATTCCAGTTTATTCCGGTAAAAAACGGTTTTTTCCGATCCTAAAATCGGAGTAATCTCCGGGATTGGAATTTTTCCGATCCGGGTCAGATTATCCGTCACCTGTTGTTGTTTGTAACGAATTTGTTCCGCATAAGGAAGTATTTGCCATTTACAACCTCCACAAACCCCGTAATGCTCGCAAAATGCTTCAACACGTTGAGACGAATACCGGTGAAACCTGACCGCTTTGGCTTCGGCATAACTGTTTTTTTTACGGGTTAATTGCAGATCGACAACATCTCCCGGGACTACAAAAGGGATAAAAATAACCAGATTATCCAACCTGGCAATTGCTTTTCCTTCGGCTGCAATACCGGTAATAGTCACATTTTCAAGCAAGGGGAGGGGTTTCTTATTTTTTTTAGACATATTGCAACATTTTTAGGGTTGCAAAGATACAATAAAACTTTCTGTCTTTGAGATTTTACATTTTAAAACTTCACTTTCAATTCTACAGTCCCGGTCCCGGTTGTCCATTTAGGGCCTTGTTGCAACAATCGGAGAGCTTCCATATCCAAACTGATGCAGATGCTCTTTTTAACGACAATATTTATCGGATTCCCCTTGGCATCTACGGAGAATTCCAGCACGACAGTTCCTTTTTTACCTGCACATTCGCTATCGGTCGGTCGGATCATACTATTACCGATGTATTTCTGATAAGCTTTCATTCCCATAAGAGGACTCGGCTTTTGCCGGCTGGCATCCACACTTCCGGTAATTCCCTTTATTTGCGTTCCATATCCAAGCACGACCACTTCATCCAACATTTGCCGGTTTTCAGCCATAGTGATCAACATCATTTTAGAGGTATCAATGGAAAATTCTTTGGATTCAAACCCCAGATACCTGGCTTCCAACGGATTATTGTTATTTGTATTCAAAGAAAATGTCCCGTCAATACCGGTTACCGCACCCAGTTGAGTACCTTTTTGCGTAATACTGACTCCAGCCAGCGGTTCACCCTCCCGGTCCACTACCTTACCACCTATCAAATGCACTTTTGAAAGAATCCCGGCAACCTCACCTGTAATTTCCTGATAAGCATACGGATGTTTAAGTATGGCCTCCGGTTTTTTCGTTTGAATAGAAGTTACCGGCAAAGCATCAACGGAAACAGGCATTTTTTCCATCTTTATTTTGACATCTTCGAGTTTGTCTTTTTCTTTCGGTCGTAATGGTATGGTTTTTTCTTCTGTAAGTGTATACGGCTCTATTTCAACTGATTCGTTGAGTACGATAGCTGTATTTTCATCGGATTTTATTTCCTCTTTATATGCAACGACCGAATGTAAATCCGGCTTCGGAAAGTATTGAACAAGGAAATATCCTCCAATAGAAATGCAAATTAGAATACCGGCAGCAATGCTCCAAGTCCGTAAATGATAAGTCTTCGGTTGTAATTTTTTCGAAATTCTCTTCTGTAAGGCTTCTATTTGTTTGGCATGATTTCCTTCAACCGAATCAAAACCATCCAGAGCTTCCTCCAAAAAAGGGTCTTCCATCGCTTGACGTTCAATACGATGGGCATTTTTACCCTTCCGATAGCCTTTTATGTAATCCAGAAGTTTCATTCGGCTAATTTTTTCTCCATGCAAATTTTTAAATTTCTCTTTCCGTTTTGAATATAGCTTTTCACACTTTTCAACTGGTACCCCGTAATATCAACAATATCGACATACGACATTTGTTTCAGGAAAAAACGGGAGATACAGATTTGCTGGACCTCAGGAAGGCGTTTCATGCACTCCTGCAACACATTCCATTTTTCATTTTCCTCGCCCTCATCTAATAGATTCAAAATTGAATCCGATTCCATAAGAGCAGTGTTAAAATCGAGGAGAATTTCTTTTTCCGGTTGTCTCAAAATCTGAAGACAATGATTTTTAGCGACACTGTGCAACCAGGTACGAAAAATCCGGATATCGTATTTGACAACTTTATCCAGTAAATCCTCGAATAACTGCATGACGGCATCTTCCGATTTCTCTTTATCACCCAAATATTTCAGGCAAAGGCCATATATCAATGGAATATAACGGTGATATAATTGACCGAAATATTCCGTATTACCGGTTTTTTTATACTCCTCAAGAAGTTTCTCGTCGGTAATATTTGATATGGAGTCTGATAAAAACAAGTCTTTATTTTTTTGCAAAATTAACTAAAAATAGGGAAATATTCCAAAATGATATGATTTTTCGTTCGATTCCAAAAATAAAATGTAAATTTGTGACTTTAATTAGAAGACCAAATTTCATCCTCAGACAACAATAATGTTCGATTTAAATGAGTAAGGGAATTAATCAAAGTTTAGCAAAACGAATAGTCAAGTGGTTTTGGATCCTGTTTGTCGTAGCCATCCTATCCACTATCCTGTTATTTTTTCTCATAGCAAAAGGTTATATCGGATACATGCCTCCGGTAGAAGATCTTGAAAATCCTATCAATAAATACGCTTCACAGGTGATTTCGATTGATATGGTTCCTTTGGGCACTTATGCAAAGGATAAAGAAAACCGTATTTATTCGAATTATAATGATCTCTCTCCTTATCTCGTCAATGCTTTGATTGCAACCGAAGATGCCCGTTTTACAGAACATTCCGGAATTGATGCCATCGCTTTACTGCGTGCTGTTATAAAACGTGGAATACTGATGCAACCCAGTGGCGGAGGCGGAAGTACCATCTCGCAGCAATTGGCCAAACAGTTGTATTCGCCCAATGCGGAGAATTTAGTTGAACGGCTCTTCCAAAAGCCCATTGAATGGGTGATTGCGGTACAATTGGAGCGGTTTTATACCAAGGAAGAAATTATCAACATGTATCTCAATAAATTCGACTTCCTTTATAATGCTGTCGGTATCCAATCTGCAGCCTGGGTGTATTTTGGGAAAAAACCGAAAGAGTTGAATGTGGAAGAGGCTGCTACTTTGATAGGTATGTGTAAAAACCCATCTTACTATAATCCCATCCGTAAGAATGAACGCACTAAAGGCCGTCGGAATGTTGTTCTTTCCCTGATGGCGAAAAACGCTTATATCACAAAAGCCGAATGCGACTCTTTGCAGAAACTTCCGTTAGTAACCAGCTATAATAAAGTCGATCATAAAGAAGGTCTGGCCCCATATCTTCGCGAATATTTACGAATGACTATGGTTGCTAAAAAACCGGAACGTAAAAATTATATGGCATGGGAACGCGATCGTTTTTCACGTGATTCGTTAGCCTGGGCAACCAATCCTTTATACGGATGGTGTAACAAAATTAAAAAAACCGACGGCTCGAATTACAATTTATATACGGATGGTTTGAAAATTTACACCACGATTGATTCCAGGATGCAAAAATATGCAGAAGAATCTGTCCGTGAACATGTCGGTTCTGTTTTGCAAGAAGATTTCTTCAGAGGGAAAAAGGGGAGTAAAACAGCTCCTTTTTCACGAAATCTCAGTGCAAAAGATTATGCTCATATCATGGAACGAGCTATGAAACAGACCGAACGTTACCGGGCGCTGAAAAAAGGCGATGCCAGTGAAAAGGAAATCCTGAAAATCTTTAATACTCCAACAGATATGACGGTTTTCTCATGGAAAGGTTTAAAAGACACAACCATGACTCCAATGGATTCTATCAAATATATGAAATTCTTCCTGCGGGCAGGTTTTATGGTAATGGATCCACGGAATGGAGCCGTAAAAGCTTATGTAGGAGGAACAGATTACCAGTATTTCCAGTATGATATGATCAATATGGGACGCAGACAAATCGGGTCTACCATTAAACCGTTTTTGTACTCTCTGGCTATGGAAGAAGGTTTCACTCCTTGCGATGAAATGCTTCACGTAGAACAACACCTGATTGCGGAAGACGGAACACCTTATGCCCCCCGGAATTCCAATAAAAAAAGGATAGGAGAGATGGTTTCTTTGAAATGGGGACTTCAAAACTCGGATAACTGGGTATCCGCATACCTGATGCAACAATTATCCCCATACGGTTTTGCAAAATTATTGCGTTCATATGGCCTTATGGGTCAGATAGATCCGGTAGTTTCTTTGTGTCTGGGACCATGCGATGCATCCATCGGTGAAATGATTACCGGATATTCGGCTTTTGCAAACAGAGGAATCCGGGTCGAACCTGTTTATGTGACCAGAATAGAAGATAATTACGGAAATGTATTGGCTACATTCACTCCTAAAATGACGGAAGTAATCAGTGAAGACGCTTCATTCAAAATGCTCGATATGCTACGGGCTGTCGTCGATGGAGGAACAGCCTGGAGGTTAAGAGGCAGACATAACATCACCGCACCGATGGGAGGGAAGACCGGGACTTCCCAAAACCATTCGGACGGATGGTTTATAGGATTCACCCCTTCATTAGTGGGCGGAACCTGGGTTGGCGGTGAAGACCGGGATATTCACTTCGACCGGATGGACGAAGGACAGGCTGCGGCAACAGCATTGCCTATTTTTGGTCTATTCATGCAAAAAGTTTTTGCCGACCCCAATCTGGGATATACTCAGACTGAAAACTTCGAAATCCCGGGTAATTATCGTAATCCATGCGCATCCCATTCTGAAAAAGAAGAAGTTATAGGAATTGATCAAATTTTCAATTAGATAATCCGGTAAAAATTTTGAAAATTAACAATCTTTTTCTAAATTTGCACCTGCAAATAGGAAAATTCTGCGAAAGTAGCTCAGTTGGTAGAGCATAACCTTGCCAAGGTTAGGGTCGCGGGTTCGAGTCCCGTCTTTCGCTCTGGTCTCGAAGACATTTAAGAGACATTGTAAGTAAAAGCTTTTCAAATCAAGGACTTATGTTCGTGGAACAGCAATCCTTGCGATTCGGCAATTATCTGTTTGACCTCCTGACGTGTCATTTTCACCAATGTTCAAGAGCAGGCTTGCGCGGTTACAAGACCGGAGGTCTTGAATATGAATAACCCCCAGTGAAGCGTAGCGACTGGGGGTAGGGCGTAGCAAATAGGTTTGGCAAAAGCAATACCGCCCGAAAGATTGCACTCTCGGACGGCTTTTGCTGCTTGTATGCAAGCCGGAGGCTTGCTTTTATCTACGCCGTAGTGCGGACGCTACGACGAACTAAGTTCTTAGTAGCCATTAACCATCAGGTAACGTACCAGCGCCGATTCCTGGTCATTGGCAAACGGGTCGTAGAATTGAGCTTTTACACCATTCACTTTATAAGGATATATATAGGCACAGGATGCCCTTCCGTCTTCAAAAATGTTGCATAAATTATTACGTGTAATGTTTTCTGCTCTTTTCCGATAGGAAGTATCCCCGGTGGCTTGGGCAAATACATTAAAGATATCAGCAC
>JAITTA010000324.1 GCA_031287395.1 Dysgonamonadaceae bacterium
AAGATCGGAAGATTGTAAGATCGGAAGATCGTGAGATCGTGTACAGTCGCTGTAACTCCCTGTAACTACTTGTAACTACCTGTAAATTTCCACCGTTCCCCGGACATTTTTCCCCACAAACATTCACAAACACATACATACGATTTCCGATTTGAATAGACCTGCCCGGCCCTGTTTTCGCAAACGGGAACACCGGTTTCAAATAAGATTTTTTTAATAAAACAAAGGAAATAATGCCGGGGAAAACGACGGAAATAAATCGTAGAGACGGAGTCTGTTCTGTCCCTGTAAGGAGTTTATTTTTAAAGAAATAATGATTATATTGACGCGCGGGCGAGGCTAGGTTAGTCTCTCTCTCTCTCTCTCTCTCTCTCTCTCTCTCACAAACAAAAATGACGAAACAACAAAATTCAATGTGTTAAATTTTGTTAAAATCAAATTTAAGTTATAAGAAAAAGTTTGGTGCATGGATTATGTTGTGTAAATATTCAGCAAATGTAACTATTTTTTTCTAGAAACAGAAAAAATCGTGCCAAAGATTTTCAGTGAAGGTAATATCATTCTCACAAAGGTAGATATGGTTATCGACGGATCACAGCTGAAATGAAAAACTCAGGCTATAAAATAAATCATAAGACTGTTCAGAAGTTAATGGGTATATTGATCATAAATGGATTATTTTCTAAATCTCCGGTAGGTGTTGTACTGCTGTATTAATACGCTCAATCACATCTTTTTTTGAACCTTTGAAAGGGCCTGAAGTTTCAATTTTAATGGTGGCCATAGCTGCGGCAAATTCGCCGGCGGATTGAATATCCATTCCTTTGGCGCGTTGATAGAGGTATCCGGTGAGATAGGTATCCCCGCATCCTGTGGCATCGACAACTTCGAAAGGGACATAAGCCGGAATCCTGTAAAAAGATTGGCCGTCATAAATAACGGAACCTGCACTGCCGAGAGTGATCAATACTTCTTTCACTCCCCAGTCATAAAGTTGTTGCGCTCCCTTTTTGATATTGCCGAGGCCTGTTATGACTTCCATTTCCTCTTCATTTGCTTTCAGGAAATGAACGTAACGGAGAACGTCTTTCTTATCTTTCCAGTCAATGGCATATACACTTTCGTTCCGGACTTCCCGCAGGTATCCCTGGCAATCGATGGCAACCAATGCTTTTTTCGATAAATGCTTCACCAGTTCAATAGGAAAGTCGTCAGCAAGCAATGCTCCAAGTAAAAAAATACGGGAGTCTGAGCCATCTATATGCTCTATAGTAAACGGATCTGCTTTTTCCAGTACGCGTTGGATACGATTATCCTGATTTTCACTGTAGATATTTTCGAAATATACCGAAAATTTGCTGGGAATGGCTTTAACCTCAATCCCTTTATCGCGCAAATCATGAACAACCTTCATTTCCGATTCCGCAAGTATGGTGACCAGTTTATAGTTGATATCATCGAAATGACGAATGGCATGGGAACAATAAAAAGATGTTCCACCAGGCATATATACGGTATTTTTAGGGGTGACTACTTTATCTAATGTAATATGCCCGATGCAACAGAGGTCGTATTTCTGCATGGTAATAGTCTGCTCGTTAAAACTCTGTATTATTTGGAGTTCTTGGGAATGGAATCACGTCACGGATATTCGTCATACCTGTTACAAAGAGTACCAGGCGTTCAAATCCGAGCCCGAATCCGGAATGAGGGGCTGTTCCGAATTTGCGGGTATCCAGGTACCACCAGAGGCTATCCATCGACATATTCAGTTCATTGACACGGTTCATCAATTTATCGTAGTCGGCTTCACGTTCCGAACCTCCGATGATTTCACCGATTCTTGGGAATAATACATCCATTCCGCGAACCGTTTTTCCATCTTCGTTCTGTTTCATATAGAACGATTTTATTTCTTTCGGATAATCGGTCATGATTACCGGACATTTGAAATGTTCTTCTACCAGGTAACGTTCATGTTCCGATTGCAGATCTGCTCCCCAATATACCGGAAATTCAAATTTCTTTCCCGAATTTTCCAGGATTTTTACCCCTTCCGTGTAGGTCAAACGGATGAATTTGTTTTGTAAAACAAAATTCAGACGATCAACCAGTTCACCGTCGTACATTTTACAAAGGAACTCGATATCATCTTTACAATATTCCAATGCATATTCGATTACGTATTTGAGGAAGTTTTCCGCCAGGTCCATGTTGTCGTTGATATCATAAAAAGCAGCTTCCGGTTCAATCATCCAGAATTCGGCAAGGTGTCGCGGAGTATTTGAATTTTCGGCGCGGAAAGTCGGCCCAAAAGTATAGATTCCTCCTAAAGCCATAGCTCCTAATTCACCTTCCAATTGTCCGGAAACAGTCAGGTTGGTTGGCTTACCGAAGAAATCTTCAGCATAGTTTATTTTTCCCTCTTCGTTTCTGGGAGGATTATTTAGATCCAGAGTTGTAACCTGGAACATGGAGCCGGCGCCTTCCGCATCCGAAGCTGTAATAATTGGACTGTGGAAGTAATAAAATCCGAGATTATTGAAATAATTGTGTATGGCATAAGATAAATGGTGTCTGATGCGCAATACGGCTCCAAAAGTATTGGTCCGTGGGCGCAGGTGGGCAATTTCCCTTAAAAATTCAAGAGAATGGCCCTTTTTCTGCAAGGGATATGTGTTCGGATCTGCAGTTCCGTAAATTTCAATTGCTGTTGCTTGTATCTCTACAGACTGTCCTTGTCCCTGTGATTTGACCAACAATCCGCTAACATGGATACATGATCCGGTTGTAATTGGCTTCAGGAATTCTTCACCGAATTTCTCAATATCTACTACAATCTGGATATTGTTGATGGTCGAACCGTCATTTAGAGCAATAAAGGCAACTTGTTTATTTCCCCTGCGGGTTCTTACCCATCCTTTTACATTAACGGTAGAATTTGTAGCACTACTTTTCAGTAAATCAATTATTTTAGTCCTCATCATTTTAAGAGTTAAGAATTAAAAATGAAAAATGAAAAATTTAATCAAGCTGAGCAATGTGGACTCATTTTAAGTTTTTCATTTTTCATTTTTAACGTTTCATTTAATCAAAGGCTCCCATCCGGAGCATATTCACTTCTCTTTCATTCAGATAACGCCATTGTCCGCGTTTCAGGTTTTTCTTTGTTAATCCGGCAAAGTAAACCCTGTCGAGTTTTGTGACATGGTAGCCGAGGCTTTCAAACATCCGGCGGACAATACGGTTACGTCCGGAGTGGATTTCTATGCCAACCTGGTCTTTATCCGTTTCCGACACATAACTGATAGCGTCGGCATGTATTTCACCATCTTCCAGTTCAATACCATCGGCTAATTTTTGCATATCTTCAATCTGTACATCTTTATCCAACCATACGTGGTAAATTTTCTTTTTCAAAAATTTTGGATGAGTCAGTTTCGATGCCAAATCCCCATCATTTGTAAGCAGCAGAACTCCGGTCGTATTTCTGTCGAGACGTCCGACAGGGAAAATCCGCTCACGGCAGGCATTCTTCACCAAGTCCATTACCGTAAGGCGTTCTTGAGGATCGTCTGCCGTTGTTACACAATTTTTAGGCTTATTGAGCAGAACGTAAATCTTATGTTCCAGTTGTATCGGTTGATCATGAAACATGACCTGATCGGCACGTTTAACCTTCGTCCCCAGTTCCGTGGTCACTTCTCCGTTTACTTTCACGACTCCGGCTTGGATAAATTCATCGGCTTCGCGGCGGGAACAGACTCCCGCATTAGCCAGGTATTTGTTCAAGCGGATAGGTTCATTCGGATCGAAGTGTTCTTCCCTGTATTTAAGTTGTTTCTGAAAACTGTACTTGGCGTTCGGATTGTAATCGCCCTCTCTTCTCTGGAATGATCGTTGATCGCCTTGCGGGCGTCTGTTTCCAAAATTGTTCCCTTGTTGACGGTTGCCGTAGCCCCCTTGCTGCCGATTGCCGTAGCCCCCTTGCTGCCGGTTTCCATAGCCCCCTTGTTGCCTGTCTCCATAGCCGTATCCGGAAACTCTTGGTTGTTGAACCGTGTCTCCGATTCTGGCTCTCCGTTTTTTTACGGTACCATCGTCCCCTTCAGGGTTTGTATTGTATGAATTACCATACGATTGTCTCGGGGCATTATCGTAAGATCGTTGAGGTCTTCCGGTATTGTATGTGTTTTCCCGTCGTTCGTAGTTTCCTCCTTCGGATCTTGAATAATTTCCACCCGGCCTTGAATAATTTCCACCCGGTTTGGAATAATTCCCGTAGCCGCCTTGACGACGTTCATAATTCCCCCCTTGATTGTTGTAAGGACGGTTGTATGAACGTTCTTCATTGCCATAATTTTGTTGATATGGTCTTCTCTCGCGATTTTGTCCCTCATCGCTTCTTCTCTCATAATTGTTACGAGGTCTCCACTCGTCTCTTTCTGTAGTCATTGTTTTGATGAATTGAATTTGTTTTTAATTGTGTAACCTCACGGTTACGATTTACATTCTCTTGTGATTTTAAATTATAATCCGGTGTAGTTTTGAGGTGTAATGGTTTTTAATTCCTTTTTAACTTCCTCGCTTACATCCAAAGTATCAATAAACTCCCGAATAGTTTCGTCCGTAATTTGTAAGTTCGTACGGGTTAGTTCTTTCAGGGCTTCATAGGGTTTTGGATAACCTTCACGACGCAGGATGGTTTGAATCCCTTCAGCCACCACTACCCAGGCATTATCCAAATCGTTTCCAATAGCCTGTTCATTCAGTAAAAGTTTGTTCAGGCCTTTCAATGTGCTATGCAAAGCTATCGCTGTATGAGCAAACGGAGTTCCGGTATTTCTCAATACTGTAGAATCTGTCAGATCGCGTTGCAGGCGTGATACCGGAAGTTTGGAAGAGAGGTGTTCCAATAAGGCATTAGCCATTCCCAGGTTACCTTCCGCATTCTCAAAATCGATTGGGTTTACTTTGTGGGGCATCGCCGACGAACCGATTTCTCCCGCCTTGATTTTTTGTTTGAAATACTCCATAGAGATATATTGCCAGAAATCACGTACCATATCAATGAGAATGGTATTGATTCTTTTCAGTGCATCGAAAAGTGCGGCAAGGTTGTCGTAATTAGAGATTTGTGTGGTCCATTCTTCCCTGACCAAACCCAATTTTTCGCTAATAAACCGGTCCCCGAATTTTTTCCAGTCGTATTGCGGGTAGGCGACCCGGTGTGCATTATAATTACCGGTAGCTCCTCCGAATTTGGCAGATACCGGTACATCTTTCAGTAATTTTAATTGTTGTTCCAGACGACTCACAAATACCATGATTTCTTTGCCGAGCCGGGTAGGAGAGGCCGGTTGGCCGTGTGTTTTAGCCAACATGGGGATCTGTTCCCATTCGGCTGCTTTTACTTTCAAGGTTTCAATCACTTCCGAAAGTAAGGGTTAATAACTTTTTTCCAGTGCATCTTTGATCGATAACGGAACCGAGGTATTATTGATATCCTGTGAGGTTAATCCGAAGTGAATGAATTCTTTATCTTTTTCTAATCCGAGTTGGTCGAATTTTTTCTTGATAAAATATTCTACGGCTTTGACATCGTGGTTGGTCGTTTTTTCTATTTCTTTGATTTGCAGGGCGTCATCAGGCGAAAAATGACGATAGATGTTACGCATGGATTCATATAATTCTTTCTTGACTCCTTTTAACTGAGGCAGTGGAAGTTCACAGAGTGTAATAAAATATTCTATTTCGACAAGTACTCTGTATTTTATCAATGCGAATTCTGAAAAATAAACCGAAAGGTTTGATGTTTTATTACGATATCGACCGTCAACGGGAGATATTGCCGTAAGTTCATTCAGTTTCATAAAAGCCTAAAGACTAATCTATAATTATAATCAACTACAAAGATAAGAAATTCTTTTGGAAAATAAAAAACTTCCTCACGGTTTGTCTGAGGAAGTTTTTGTATCATATTGTTAGGTCATGGATTATTTTGAAAAATAATCTTTTACGACTTCATTTGGGATCATTTCTTCTTTGAAGGTATAAGCTCCTGTTTTCTCGGATTTTACTACCTTGATCACTTTGGAATATGAACGTCCTTCCGACTTTTCACGATATCCTGCAACGGTCTTCTTTGCCATGTTTTAAAGGTTTTTTACTTAATTTCTTTATGAACTGTCACTCTCTTCAGAATCGGATTGTATTTTTTAAGTTCCAACCGACTGGTAATGTTCTTCCTGTTTTTCGTTGTAATATAACGAGATGTTCCGGGCATACCGCTTTCTTTATGTTCGGTACATTCGAGAATCACTTGAACTCTGTTTCCTTTTGCTTTCTTAGCCATTGTCTTGTTTTTTAAAGTTTTAAGTTTTAGATTTTAAGTTTTGGGCTTTAAGTTATGGTTGTGCGTAAACCAATTTTAACTTATAACTTGCAACTTCTAACTTAAGTTATAGGTAACCTTTTTCAGCCGCTCTTCTAATGGCAGCATCCAACCCCATTTTATTAATAGTGCGCAGACCGTTGGCTGAAATGCTCAGGCTAACCCACGCATCCTGTTCTACCCAATAGAACTTCTTTGTGAAAAGGTTGACATTGAATTTTCTTTTTGTTTTGCGGTTTGAGTGCGAAACATTGTTGCCAACCATTGCTTTTTTCCCTGTAATTTGACAAACTCTTGACATCTCTGTTATATCTTTAATTATTCTCTGTTTACAATAATAGATGGTTATGATATTCCACAACGAGGGTGCAAATTTATAGCATTATTTTTTATCTGCCAAATATTTTGTGAATAAATTTCTGTACGGCTTGTTTTAGGCTTCAATAATTTTCAAAAAAAGAAAAAATAGGTTATAAAACAGGTACTTTGTTGTTTTAAAAAAAGTTGTAACTTTGCAACGGATTTATTTACAGGCAGATATTGTAAATAAGGTTATCAATAAAAAAACAAATGCGATGAAAGAAAAAATTGGAAGCAATGCCGGACTTGTCTGGAACGTTTTGACAGGACAACCGGCAAAAAGTTTGAAAGATGTAAAAAAGCAAACAAAACTTACCGAAAAAGATTTGTATGCAGCTCTTGGTTGGTTGTCTCGTGAAGATAAGTTAATCTTTTCAGAAAATGCCGATGGCGACATTTTTGTTGAGGTAATTTAGTGTGATAAGATTTATTTCTTTTTCAGCCACAGATTGAGGCTGTCTAATAGAACAGGAGAATCCTTTCTTATTGCCCAAGCTTGGAATTGGGTAAAACTGATTTCGGTTTCGACATCGATTTGAGGAAGGTTTTTCTTGTTTTTTATTGCTATTTCCTGATCTGCAACTGCAAAATCAATTTCTCCGTTTGCCACCATATGGATTAATTGTTCGGAGTTACAGTTTTTTTCTTCTTTGATATAAATGGTATCGGCAATTTCTTCTGCCAGATTTTTAATACGCAGGATACTCGGCGAGTTTTCCGATACATAGAATGTTTTTTTTGCCAGTCCAATTTGATTCCGAATAGGTTTGATCCCGTTATTATATGCTGCTGTCCTTTGCACCAACACCTGTTTGCTCCTTTTGACAGGATTGGTAAAGGTGATGATTTCTTTCGTTTGTGAGGTGATAGGTATGTTCCGGGCTATAATATCGTATTCCCGGTTTTTCAGGCCTTGAAATGATTTTGCCAGACTATTTTCCAGGTATATTTCTACTTTCAAACCGGATAACTTTTCAATGGATTTGCATAAAGCATATTGTGTGCCTGCAATTGTATCTTCTGTATTATAATAACCGACAGAGTTATAGTCTGTTACAATTCTTAAGATTCCTTCTTCCCGGATTTCCGGAAGATCCCGGGTTTTTGTACTCCTTTGGGAAGACCAGAGTAGGAGCATTGTCAAAAGGGAGAGTCCCAGTAAAAAAAAATAAACCGGAAGTATTTTTTTTGTGTTCATAACTTTTGCGAAATGAAAGAAATGAAAGAATGAAAGTAATGAAATTAATAGATGTTATTTTTCATTTCTTTCATTTAATTGTGAAAGTCCCAGGAAAGTCCGAATTTAAACATTTGTGGATTGAGAGGGTAGCTTGGCATCGAGAAATATTCCGGAGGATCGATAAATGATGCGCTCAGGTTATAGAACTCAATGAAAAACCGGGTGTATTTCAGGTGACAATTGACATATCCACTGATGATGGGGTAATTGCCTACTTGAGTGTTTTTCTGTAGCCGGAATTGTTGCGTAGTCGGTTCATAAATGGGAGAATAGTATTTCGAGAAATAATGAGCATTCCCTCCCAATTGAATTGTAAGTACTTTTGCTACCAGAAATTGAAGATACAAATTTGAATAAGCACTCAAATCGGGCAACGGAATGATATCCTGATTACTGCTGGTTTGATAAACAAGCTGATTATCCCAGTGGAGAATACCAAGACGCAGATTCTGAGCCAAAGTTACAGCCAGAACCTGAATACTTCCGGGTTCCTGTCTGACATAACCGGCTTCGTCGAAATAAATGTAATTTGTAATGTTTTCAACATCAACACTGACATTGGTTTTTGTTTGGGGAAAATCGATTGTTCCCCCGAAGCGTATTTTATTGACTTTGCTGAAATCCATATTATCCCACCAGAAATATTTACTGTGGAAATTCTTTTCATAGAAAGTTGGGGATAAGTTTTTGATGGATGCACGTCCGGATACGGATGCCGTATCTTTAAATAAAGGAATCCGGGTTTCAATTTTACCGCTGATATCGATATCTCCCAGGTTATCTCCTACAATACCAAAGCGTCCGTACGCTTCGTAACGAAGGATTTTCCCTGTTCGTTTTGCAATTTCGCCTCCGATATAAATGGCGTTTTGAGAATCATGTCCCTTCTGTGTGATCATGTCCGGCATAAAAGTATAATTTCTTCTTTCGAACGACAAGAAAGCTGTAAGGTCAAATTGGGCCCACTGGCTGAACCCTTCACGCATAGAAAGTCCCAATGTATTGTGCATTTCCATGTAAGAAGTGGAATCATTTGGTGCTATTCCGGTTCCCCAAGCGTCCCGACCATTGTAAAAAGCATCGATAGTCGTACTGTCGGTTGCATTGAAACGCCTTTTCTTGTTTATATAATTAAAGGTATAGATGATACTGGATACCGGGATGAACTGTTTTATAACTTCTCCGTCTTCATTTTTTTTGTCTGTATCCTTCTCAAAACCAAGATTGTAGTGATAGTTAAGATAATATTCTCCTCCCTTTTGATGGTTCCAGGTGTGTTGAACGCCGTCGGCTCTCTGGTAATTGACCGGAATTTGTCTGCTCTGTAACTTTTCGTTGGTAATTGAAAGGGGGTCGGTAATATAGAGGTCGTTACTGATTCCTCCGTTTTCTCCGTTGCTGTAATCCGTAGGATTGATAAAAAGATGTAACCGGTGCCGGTCCGAAATATAACTACCGTAAAAGTTCCAATCCAGTCGTTTGGCTGCCTGTGACATATAGAAGCCTCTCGCATACAGGTAATCGACGTTAAATCCGAAATTCAGTTTTTTCCCGAAATTGATTGATAAGGCTCCTAATAGGCGTTCTTCCTTGGTTTCCCGGCTTCCTGCACTATGATATGTAAAGTTGGAATAGGGAATTTTAGTATTGATAAAATGATGCTTTTCAGGGGTAAATGCATAATTATAATAATGATCGGCGAACATGAAATTAGACCGGTCCTGGCGGTCGAAATAAATGCGGGATTCCATCGGAAGTCCCAGGTTACCGGGATAAGCCATAGAAACAGACATTCCGTCAGCATGTAACCGGTTGACAAAATCCGTTAACAGGGTATCTGGATTTCCGGGGATGATTTCTCCGGTTCTTTTGGTAATCCGCCAATAACTGATTCTTCTTGTCGTGTCGATATCGTTTACTGCCGTGTACATTGATGATCTGCTTTTTTCGATCTCATTTTCATCCTGAGGTATCTGTTCCTTAGTTTTAATAGAGTCAACCGGTTCCAGTTGTAAGGGATCGGAATGCTTAACCTCTTGAGCTTCAAGCATCAAGGGGATTAAAATCGAGGATATTATTAAAAAAAAGCGTCTCACAGTGGTTGAAATAGAGAGTTAAAGGGAGTTACAAGGAGTTACAGGGAGTTATAAGGAGTTACAGTGGGGAATTTATTTTTAACTTCCTGTAACTCCTTGTAACTTCCTTTAATTCCTTTTCTCAACAATCGTTTCCATTCCTTTCAGAATGGCTTTTTCGTTCATCGGCAATAACTTATGATGACGCTCCGGTAATGATTTTTTCAATCCGTTCATTACGCTTTCCAGTTTTACCATCGGAGCGACTTTAAGCATACCGCCCAGGATTACCATATTGAAAGCTTTTTCATACCCTTCTGTTACGGCAGTATTCATAGCATCAATTTCATAGGTCCGGATGTCTTTCCTTGTCGGAGGATTGACAATTCCATATCCGTCATAAATCAATATGCCTCCGGGTTTTACACTGTTTTCGAATTTACTCAATGACGGCTGATTGAGTATGATTGCAATATCATACTGGTTCAGGATGGGAGAAGATATTTTATCGTCGCTCAGGATGACGGTTACGTTAGCTGTTCCTCCACGTTGTTCCGGTCCATAAGACGGAAACCAACTGACTTCCTTATTTTCCATCAGCCCGGAATAGGCCAGAATTTTTCCCATAGAAAGCACTCCCTGTCCTCCAAAGCCGGCTATAATTATTTCGTATGTCATATCTTCATTATTTTCATTCTTTTCATTCTTTCATTTTCATTTCTTCGTTAAATATCCTTCAATTCTCCCAAAGGATACATCGGCAACATATTTTGTTCCATCCATTTGTTTGCATCATCCGGAGTCATTTTCCATCCGGAGGAACAAGTGGATACAAATTCCACGATGGAAGTTCCTTTTCCTGCAAGTGAATTTTCAAATGCTTTGCGAAGCATTTTTTTTGCCTTCTTGATGGCCGGAGCCGTGTGGACGGTTTGACGGGTCACGAGGCAAGTCCCTTCCAGTTGAGCCAGCAAGTTGGATATTTTTAACGGATAACCGTTCAACTGCTCATTACGACCGTAGGGACAGGTTGCCGTTTTCATGTTCATCAATGTTGTAGGAGCCATTTGTCCGCCTGTCATTCCGTAAATAGCATTGTTAATAAAGATAATCACAATATTTTCTCCTCTGTTGCACGCATGGATGGTTTCTGCAGTTCCGATAGCGGCTAAATCTCCATCTCCCTGGTATGTGAATACCATTTTGTCGGGATTGAGGCGTTTAACGGCTGTTGCAAGAGCGGGAGCACGTCCGTGTGCCGCTTCCTGCCAGTCGATATCGATGTAATTGTATGCAAAGACGGCACAGCCGACCGGAGCTATACCGATTGTTTTTTCTTCCAACTCCATTTCGTCGATGACTTCTGCCACTAACTTATGTACTACTCCATGGCTGCATCCCGGACAATAGTGCATCGGATTATCGTTCATCAACCGGGGTTTTGCATAAACCAGATTTTCGGGTTTAATTATATCTGTTAATTCCATTTTCTTTTCTGTTTTCTGTTTTAAGTTTTAAGTCTTGTCGTGCGTAAGCTACCTGTAACTTAAAACTCATAACATTTTCTTTATTGCATTCAAAACTTCATCCGGTGTCGGAACGATACCTCCGAGTCGACCATAGTATTCTACCGGGACTTTACATTCCACGGCTAATTTTACGTCTTCTATCATTTGTCCGGCATTGAGTTCCACCGTTAATATACCTTTTACTTTTCCAACATAAGTTTTGAGAGCTTTGGTTGGGAAAGGCCAGAGTGTAATCGGACGCAGCAGTCCGACTTTGATCCCTTCTGTGCGTGCCAGTTCCATTGTTTTTTGGCTGATTCG
>JAITTA010000243.1 GCA_031287395.1 Dysgonamonadaceae bacterium
TTTTAAGCCGGAATGGGACAAATATAAAATGTGGGGGTTGTCTTATAAAAATGAAGAAGAGAATATGCGTGCCTATTCTATGGCCAACTACCCGGCGGAAGGAGATATTGTGATGTTGAATGTACGTATTGCTACTCCTCCGTTCGACCGTACGACCGGAGCCTGGAAAGAAGGTATTCCTCCGGGCTTGTGTTCTTCTTTTATTTTCAATCTGAAGCCCGGAGATAAAGTACGGGTTTCAGGTCCTTATGGGGATTTTCATATTCTGGATACAACGCGCGAAATGTTGTATATCGGCGGTGGAGCAGGAATGGCACCTTTGCGTTCGCAACTTTTGCATTTATTTCATACCCTGAAAACTACCGATAGAAAGATTTCATACTGGTATGGCGCCCGTTCAAAAAATGAAATTTTCTATGAAGAGGACTTTCGTGCTATTGAAAGGGAATATCCGAATTTTACATTCAATATTGCATTGAGCGAGCCTCTTCCGGAAGATCATTGGACGGGATACACCGGTTTTATACACCAGGTTATTTTTGACAATTATCTTCAATTCCACGAATCTCCTGAGGATATAGAATACTATATGTGCGGTCCGGGACCGATGGCCAATGCAGTCAAGAATCTGTTGGATAATCTTGGCGTTCCGCCGGAAATGTTGATGTTCGATGATTTTGGATAATTTTGATGAACGGTGAGCCGGAACTTACGTGCGGATCGGTTCTCTGTTCACATTTAAAATATGAACGAATGAAAAAACTGAGTGTTTTAATATTCTTTATTGGTTTTTTTTATTACTTACCTGCTCAAACAGATAGTAGTTCCGTCGTCAACCGTATATCGGAAATGGAACTTTCCAAGTCTGATCTGATATCAAAAGGCAGGCGGTTGTTGTTAAGTGATTTGGAAAAAGGGAATGTTCAAGGTGTCAAAGATATTGTGGAATATCTGACTATGAAGGTGGAAGACGAGGATCACCTGGCATTCTGGGCAATAGAACGCCTGATGTTGTATTTCTGGATCGGTGATTATACGCAGGTGTTGAATTGGGCTTTGTATTTGAGTTCCAAAGAAGCGGAAAAACAACGAAAGCCTCTGTTTACTCCCAGTGACGACATGATCGGGGGAAAAATGACGGATCTGGTCAAAGAGGAATATAGTTTGATCCGGGATGATTTTAAGTCTTTGAAGTTTTCACAGGATACGGAGGATTTTTTGTCCCTGTTTTTGGATCGCTTGCTTGTAGTGTATGATTCTAAATTTGTTTCCATAGACAAAATCAATGAAAATTCGGATCGTTTTGTTAAGACATATCCTGATTCTCCTCTTTCTAAGGTTGTAAAGGAAACGGTTTCATACAAATTTCGTCCGGGAGATTGGCAATGGGGGATTTCCTTAGGCGGAGGAGTCCATCTTGATTCCGGCAATATGACTGATCATATTGATTTTAGCCAGGGGGCCTTCGTTATGATGTTTGATGTGTTTTACAAAAAATTCTACTTCGGATTGGGATTGACTGCATTTGGTGGTAATGCCAGGGAAGATATCAGGATAAAAAGTAAAGATCAGGTTTGGCCAAAAGGAGAATTTATCCCTGTAACCATGTGTTATCCCGTTATTGGATTCAAGGCCTTGGAGTATAAAAGATTAAAGTTGACTCCATTTGCCGGGGTTTCTTTCAATTTTGCAAAGCCGTCAGAGGAAGCGGTCAGTGATAATCCTGACCTTAAGGGGCTTAGTTTTGGAACGTCGGTAACACCATTGGTAGGTTTTGATCTTGATTTTTCTTTGACTGATCTGACAAAAGTCAAGCCCCGGACAGACTATAATCCGAACGGTTGCTTTCTGGTAGGACTTAAAGGAATGTACATGCCCGGTATTATTACGAACCAGGGAAGTAACCTGACCGGAAATATGTTTATGTTGGGTTTGAGTGTTAAGGTATTGTTCTTTCAGTTGAAAAGAGTATATTGAAACGTAGAAAAGGAGTATGACACGAGTTCCATATGACCTTTAAAAATAAAATGATGTACGTATGAAAACGGAAGATTTACAACAAAGAGAAGAGCCTGAAGGGCGAACGTGCGAGAGTGAAGTAAAAAAATACGCCTTTGTGTCTAAACGGGCCTTGGAGGCCGACCACATCGGCTATTGTTATCGTGATTACCCCGAAACCAACATCGACAGTGGTTGGCGTTTCCTCTATGGTGATGAAGACGAGGAATATCTTAACAATCCCGACAACTGCCGGTCGGTTTATCCTGAGGAAATGCTTTCCGTGAATCCGGCCCTCGATATTATATTATCGGCTCCAATCAACCATGAATTTGAATGGGATGACGAACAACAAATGTATGTGGAAATTGTGGAAGATTGAATCAAAAATAGAATTGTAATGCATGAAAAAATACAAGCTCGGATTATTACCTAAAGTCATTATTGCAATTGTTTCGGGAATTACTCTGGGGTATTTTCTTCCGGAAGGAGTTGTCCGTATCTTTATTACCTTCAACGGAATATTCTCTAACTTTCTCAGTTTTTGTATTCCTCTTATAATTCTGGGATTAGTTGCTCCGGGCATCTCAGACTTGGGGAAAAAGGCCGGAAAGCTCTTGCTTATTACAGTTGTGCTGGCTTACGGTTCTTCTCTTTTTTCCGGATTTTACACCTATTTTTCTTGCAAATCGCTATTTGGTTATCTGGATTTGGGAAATGCTCCGGTAACTATAGATCATCCGGAATCGATATCCTCCATTCCGTTTTTTAAAATCGATATGCCTCCGGTGTTTGATGTAATGACTGCTCTGATATTAGCTTTTGTTCTGGGGATCGGTGCGGCGGCAGTCGGCGCGGATACATTGAAAAAATTTTTTCAGGAATTCAAACAAATCGTTGAACTTCTGATTTCCAGGATCATTATCCCTCTTTTACCGCTTTATATATTTGGAATTTTTCTTAGTATGAGTTATTCCGGGTCTACGTTACAAATTATTTCCATATTCGGAAAGGTGATTGGAATCATTTTTGTCCTGCATATTTTTCTTTTGATCATACAATTTTGTATTGCAGGTGTGGTAGGCAGGCAGAATCCTTTCAAATTGCTTTACAGAATGTTGCCGGCTTATATGACAGCGCTGGGCACCTCCTCTTCTGCAGCTACGATTCCTGTTACATTGGAACAGGTGAAACGGAATGGGGTGAGTGAAGACGTTGCCGATTTTTGCGTACCGTTATGTGCAACCATTCATCTATCCGGAAGTACCATGAAAATTGTGGCTATGAGTCTGGCCGTTTGCATGATACAGGGGCTCCCTTATGATCTTCAACTCTATTCGGGTTTCATTATGTTACTGGGAATAATGATGATTGCCGCCCCCGGGGTTCCGGGAGGCGCTATTATGGCATCTGTAGCTCTTTTACAGTCGTTTCTTGGTTTTGACGGACAATCTGTCGGTCTGATGATTGCTCTATACATTGCGATTGATAGTTTTGGAACGGCATGCAATGTTACGGGAGATGGTGCTATTGCAATTATTGTCGATAAAATTGCTCAAAAACACTGAATTTCGCTGTAGTCCGGGATTTCATTCAGAAAAGTGGACGTACCGGAGTTAAAATCTATTTTACAACAGAAATGTTGTAATCCATTGCTTATGATCAACCAGGGGACTTGTAGTTTCATATTATACCGGCTGATCTGGTCGAAAGTGTTTTGCTTGATTGTAACTTTGGGAGATTTGTATTCAATGATCATCAGAGGGTTCAGGAATTGGTCATACAACACGGTATCACAACGTTTTATTACACTTCCCAGTCCGATCTGCATTTCGTTTGCCAGCAGGGATTCCGGGAAATGTTTATAACTAATCAGGTAATTGATAAAGTGCTGACGGACATATTCTTCCGGAGTCAACCGGAAATACTGCTTTCTTAAACGGTCGAAAATGTATTCCTTCTCGTTTTGTTTCTTTATTTTCAGTTCGAACTGCGGAAGATTTAACAGATTCATGATTAAGAATTTAATTGTCAAAATCGTTTTTACGTCGTAAAAACTTTACTTCAAAGATACTGTAAGAAATTAGATTCACCAAAATGACCAAACCCAAGGCCAAAACGAAAAATAGTCTGTTCTTTCTTCATTTACTCTTCTGAAAAATAGAGAAAAGATCCCTGTTCATCATTTTTCTAGCATTGAGTTTATATAATAAACGAATTATGAATACTTTTAAGTTTATATAAAAATTATGACCCAAGTATTTCATGGAAAAATAAATCAATAGTTTAACGAGGGATTTATTTTCTCTTACTCTATACACGTCATAATGGAACGAATCGAAACTCTTTTGAATTTGTTTTTTAGAAAACCCCGGTAAGTCGAGGGTTGCAATCTGGCGTTCGTCTTTTGTATTCATTTTCTCCGGAATCAGGTTCAGATGTTCGCACATCTCATAAAGTTCAGTTCCCTGGTAAGGGAAAAAAATGGATGTGGCATGGAAAGCAGGTTGAATTATCTGATTCATTTTAACTGTCTCGGAGAATTCCAATGGAGTTTCGGTAGGTAAACCTACCATGTTGAAAAGAGCAATGTCAATTCCCCGTTTTTTTGCGGCAAAAGCAGTTTTCAATATCATATCGTTGGAATAATCCCTGTTCAGGATTTCTTTTCTTATCCGGTAATTCCCTGATTCCAAGCCGATAGTTACCGAAGTGATATTGGCTTTCCTGAAGTTATCGAATACAAACTCAATGTCCATCAAAGGAAATATGCGGAGATTTGTTCCGAATTTCAGTTTAAATCCTGTTTCTTTTCCAAATTGATATAAATTTTCACAAAAAACGTTCAACCATTTCAAATTAGCTCCCAAAGTTTCTATTTCGAGGTAAATTTCATCGACGTCCGGGAATAAAGCATGCAAGGTTCGTATTTCGGCAATTACATTTTCAGGACTCCTTAACCGGACATATTTTCCCGGACTGATTTTTCTCAACCGGTGATTACAGCAATAAGTACAGTTGTACGGGCAACCACGGCCAACCAGAACCGTCAGTTTCGTATCCGGTTCGAGTATCCAGTTCTGCCACAGATCCCTGTCCGGGAAAGGCAGTTCATCCAAATCCCGGACAAACGGACGTGGAGCATTTTTGACGATTCCGCCATCGGATGTTTTTACCCAAAGGTTTGCAATGTTGTCTATGTTCTTTCCGGTATCCAGATTATTGACCATCTCCAATGTGGGATACTCGCCTTCGCCGACACAGAATGCATCAAAAATCTCCAGATACTTTTCGTCCGGATTCAGCGTAACATGAACCCCTCCCGCATAAAGGAACAACCCGGAAAACAAACGTTTGATTTCCGATGCTACATCACATAAAAAATCGAATTCGGAAAAAACAGCCGTAAATGCAACAACCTGAGCCTTCGAAGACCGGATCTTCCTGGAAAGAAACTGAATATTTTTGTGCCTGTATTTCCTGTCCAATACAACCAGTTCACACGTGTGCCCGGATCTTTTCAGCACGGAAGAAATCAGGGAAATGCCGAAATAAATTCCCTCCTGCCCCAATAAAGGCTTTTCCTGAACAATGGATTTTTGAACAGAATACACAAACAGGATATTCATACGTACATCATTTGTTTTTTAAAAGTCATTATGACTATTCTCAAATTTACCCTGAATCGGTTGGTCATCTTGCTCACATCGTGAGAAAATCTACATAAACAATAACCTCAGGTTACTGAATGACGGTGTAATTTACAAAGGTATGATTTTTTTGTGTAAAAAAAAATCCGTACTTTTGTTTTTATTATCCGGTAACAGAATTCTGAATTATGAAGACAAAGCAAGAGATCGTCGAAAATTGGTTGCCAAGATATACCAAAAGACCGTTAAACGAATTTACGGAATACATCCTGCTTACGAATTTCAATAAATATGTCGAAATATTTGCCGGGTACTATCATGTTCCGGTTTTAGGTAAAGATGCCAATATGCCGAATGCTTGTGCCGACGGTATTACCATAATCAATTTCGGAATGGGAAGCGCCAATGCGGCTACAATCATGGATTTATTGAGCGTCGTAGAACCGAAGGCCGTTCTTTTCCTGGGAAAATGCGGTGGAATTAAAAAACACAATTCTTTGGGTGATTATATCCTGCCGATTGCTGCAATCAGAGGAGAAGGGACCTCAAATGACTATTTTCCTCAGGAAGTTCCTTCACTACCAGCTTTTAATCTTTTGCGTTCCGTTTCGACAACCATTCGTGACAAGGGAAGAGATTACTGGACAGGAACCGTATATACTACAAACCGACGGGTTTGGGAATTCGATGAAGATTTCAAAGATTACTTGCGTAAGATCCGTGTTATGGGAGTGGACATGGAAACGGCTACCCTTTTTACAGTAGGTTTTGCTAATCACATACCGACGGGCGCTTTATTGTTAGTCAGTGATCAACCGATGATTTCGGAAGGTATCAAGACGGAGAAAAGCGACCAGGTTGTAACGAGCAATTATGTGGAAGAACATGTGATGATTGGAATAAAATCCCTGAGGAATATTATTGACAATAAGCAAACTGTTAAACACCTTCGTTTTGAATGGTAAATCATGGCTAAAGAACTGTCGTTTGATGAAATAAAAAGAAATATCCTGCAAAAAAACTATGCTCCTGTTTACCTGCTCCAGGGGGAAGAGGATTATTTCATCGACCGGTTGACCGACGCTTTGATGGAGAATGTGCTGACTGAGTCCGAACGGGATTTTAATCAGACGTTACTTTACGGTTCCGATACGGATGTCGCTACGGTTATCAATGCCGCCCGCCGGTTTCCTCTGATGTCGGAACGGCAACTGGTGGTTGTCCGGGAAGCACAAAGCCTTAAAAATATCGACGAACTGACCTATTATGTTTCCAATCCCTTAAAATCCACTGTTTTGGTCTTGAACTACAAACATGGAAAATTGGACGGAAGGAAAAAACTTGCCTCGGAAATAGCTAAAACAGGAGTTGTTTTCGAATCCAAAAAGCTATACGACAATCAGGTACCTGCCTTTATTAACTCCTATCTTCAGGCGAAACAAGTTACAATAGATGCTAAATCGGCCCAGTTGCTGGCCGATTATCTTGGAGTGGATCTCAGTAAACTGACCGGGGAACTTGAAAAACTTTGCATTTCATTGCCTGATAATCAACGAAGAATTACTCCGGAGTTGATAGAAAGAAATATCGGGATCAGTAAAGATTATAATAATTTTGAATTACAGGATGCCCTTGCTTCCCGGAATGTATTGAAAGTCAACCGGATTGTGAATTATTTTGAGGCGAATCAGAAAAATAACCCCTACATTGTGACCTTGACGGTTTTGTTCAATTTTTTCTCAAACCTGATGATTTGTCATTATGAACCGGATAAAAGTGAAAACGGGATAAAGAATGCTCTTGGGCTCCGGTTTGGATTCCAGGTAAGTAGTTACATGCTGGCCATGCGGAATTATAATGCCTTTAAAACTATGAATATAATCTCCTTATTACGGGTTTACGACGCTAAAGGCAAAGGATTCGGAAATTCTTCCGTTCCTCCGGGGGAATTGTTGAAAGAATTGACCTTTAAAATAATGCATTGAATTCACTATTATTTTGTTCACAAAACAAATGCCTTTATTTTGTCGGTAGAATGAAAGCCGTTTCCTGTCGTAAGCAGCAAACTTTCCCGACGTTTTTGTTTACTACCCGGCAGAGGATAGAGGCGGCTGTACCCACCCCGGTGAGTATGCGTAGACACTTTCTGATAAAAATAAGTCAAAGCGACTTCGCAATAAATAATAGCAAAATTGACTTATAAAACCAAAAAAATTATAACTTTGCCCTCTTAATCAAGAACAAAAACGTCTAAATTTATACTGCCGTGTCGGAAACAAAGTATATTTTTGTAACAGGAGGTGTGGTTTCTTCTTTGGGTAAGGGAATTGTTGCTGCATCCTTAGGTAAGTTATTACAAGCCAGAGGTTATAAAGTAACCATTCAGAAGTTTGACCCCTATATAAACGTCGATCCGGGGACTCTGAATCCTTATGAGCACGGGGAATGTTATGTCACCATGGATGGTCATGAGGCCGATTTGGATTTGGGGCACTACGAACGTTTTTTGAATGTTCCTACAACAAAAGCAAATAATATTACAACAGGACGTATTTACCAAAGTGTTATCAATAAAGAACGTCGAGGTGATTATTTAGGAAAAACAGTCCAGGTTGTGCCTCATATTACGGATGAAATCAAACGGAATATCATGTTGCTTGGAACCAAGTCGAATTTCGATTTTGTGATTACCGAAATAGGAGGTACTGTCGGTGATATCGAATCTTTACCTTATATTGAAAGTGTCCGGCAATTACGCTGGGAATTGGGTAAGAATTGCCTGTGCGTACATCTTACTTATGTTCCCTATGTTGCGGCAGCAAAGGAAGTGAAGACGAAACCGACTCAACATTCGGTTAAAGCCTTGCAGGAGATGGGAGTTCAACCGGAAATCCTTGTTTTACGGACAGAAAGGGAGTTGGAAAAGAGTATTTGTAAAAAAGTCGCCCTGTTTTGCAATGTGGAAGAAGATGCGGTGATACAATCGTATGACGTGAAATCCATCTTTGAAGTTCCGATTGTCTTGGCCAAACAGAAAATGGATGAGATTATCCTGCGTAAAATGGGCATGCAGGTAGGTAAAGAACCGGAAATGACAGACTGGAAAGAGTTCCTGAACAGGATGAGCACAGCTGAAAAATCGGTAAAAATTGCACTTGTTGGAAAATATGTCGAACTGCCCGATGCTTACAAATCGATCAACGAATCATTGTTACAGGCAGCGACTTATCATTATCGTAAATTGGATTTGAATTTTATTCATTCTGAAAAGATAAACGATGAAAATGTGGCGGAACAATTGTCTTCAATGGATGGAATCGTGATTGCTCCGGGTTTCGGACAACGAGGGATTGAGGGCAAATTTGTTGCAATCAAATATGCCCGGGAGAATAATAAGCCGACATTCGGGATCTGCCTGGGTATGCAATGCATGGTTATCGAGTATGCCCGGAATGTTTTGGGACTACAGGATGCTAATTCTACAGAAATGGACAGTAAAACTCCCCATAAAGTTATCGACCTGATGGAAGAACAGAAAAATCTGGTCAATATGGGTGGTTCCATGCGTTTAGGAGCTTATGATTGTAAGATACTGAAAGGATCCCTTGCATTTAAAATTTATGGAAAAGAATTGGTTCAGGAACGGCATCGTCATCGTTATGAATTCAATAATGAATATAAGACTCAATTTGAGGAGAATGGAATGAAATGTACCGGAATAAATCCTGAAACAGGCTTGGTAGAAGTTATTGAAATCCCAAAATTGAAATGGTTCCTGGGAGTTCAGTTCCATCCGGAATACAATAGTACGGTGGTAAATCCTAACCCGCTGTTTATGAGTTTCGTTGAGGCGGCAATCAATACGTAAGAACGATCGATATGTATGAGATTAAAATTTTAAGCCCCAACCACCAACAAAATAAAAACATTAAAAAATATATAAAAAAACATGGATAGAAACACAATCATAGGCCTTATTTTAATACTATTGATTTTTGTAGGATTCAGTTGGTTCAATCGTCCGAGTCAGGAACAAATGGAAGCCCAGCAGAGGTATCAGGATTCTATTGCCACCGTGCAGGCCCGGCAACAGGCTGAACTGGAAGCTACCGCTGCCGAAGCTCAGAAGCAAACGGCCCTGATACCGGATTCAACCGGTTCTATCAATTCGGATTCTCTTCGATCGGTTCAATTGCAAAATGAATTTGGGGTTTTTTCCTCCGCAGCGGAAGGTGAAGAAGAAATAGTAACCCTTGAGAACGAATTACTGGAAATAAAATTCTCAACTAAGGGAGGACAGGTTTATTCGGCCCGATTGAAAAGATATAATACTTATGAATCACAACCTTTGATCCTTTTTGAAGGAAGTAAAGAATCTGTTTTTGGCGTTACTCTGGTTACTTCGGACAACCGGATTATTAACACTGAAAAAATGTTTTTCGAGCCCGAAAAGATAGACGGCCAGGTAAAAATGAAGTTGAAAGCGAAAGATGGCAGTTCACTGGATTTCGTGTATTCCTTGGCTCCTGACGATTACATATTGCGCTTTTACATTGTCTCTAATGGATTGGATAAACATCTGATCCCGGGAACCAACGCCTTGGACCTACGGTGGATGCAATACGTGAGAAGACAGGAAAACGGTCGC
>JAITTA010000111.1 GCA_031287395.1 Dysgonamonadaceae bacterium
TTATGTTTGGTTCAACAAAAATTGTCCACACTATAAAAAAGATACTAAAACAGCACTAAAAGAAATGAAAGAAAAATATAACAAACCAGCTATTTTATTTTCGACTTTATCTCCACGGAAAATATCCATCTATGTTTGTAACCCTCAATGGGGTATTTCAAGAAGCGGGGTATCAAGCAAAGAACATTCATTGGTAGAACAGATCATTCAATCAAGTCTTCTTCTAGAGTACTTAAGTGTAATTGTGTTGTCTTTCCGGGATATATTAAAGAGTAAAACACCGAAATTACTGGATGAGTGGATGCAAAAGGCGGAATTGAAAAATCTGCCGGATATTAATTCTTTTGTCAAAGGGCTCAAATCTGATATTGCTGCCGTACGAAATGCAATTATTTATCCGTGGACGAACGGATTGGTGGAAGGTAATGTAAATAGACTGAAAACTAAGAAGCGAGAAATGTACGGTAGAGCTGGTTTTGAACTCCTTCGAAGAAAGATTGTTTTGGCTCAAATGGGATAAAAACTGCACCAAAAGTGACGAAGAACCAGCATATCCACCCAGCAATCCGGTAAAAACACCGGTCTAAAACCAGTGGTGGCAAAGATATGAAATAAATTTTGATCTTCATATTTTTCCCTGTGCTTTTCTCCTTCCTAAAATTCGATGGGTCAAATTATCAGATGGTTTGAATTTGCACTTTCACTTTCCGGCTATTTCGGAAAACATCACTATCTTTGCCGTATGAAAACAAATACAATCAAACAGTCATTTCCGGTACTGAACCTTAATTGCGCCTCCTGTGCCAATACGGCTCAAAATTTATTAAACGTACAACCCGGAGTAATTGATGCCCATGTCAATTTTGCAAATACAACTGCTGTGATTCAATTCGACCCGGATGTAACCAATCCACGGAAATTACAATCGGCTTTGCAGTCTATCGGATATGATCTTATGGTCGAAGAATCCGAAAATCCGACTGAAATTCTTGAAAAAATACAAACGGAAAATCTCCGGAAATTACGGAACAAATTAATCCTGGCACTTGTATTATCAGTACCACTGGTTATGATAGGGATGTTTTTTATGAACCTGCCTTATGCCCACTACATCATGTGGGTATTGGCAACCCCCATCGTATTTTACTGTGGCACCCGTTTTTTCTCCGGGGCATGGAAACAAGCCGGTCATCGACAAATGAACATGGATACTCTGGTGGCCTTAAGCACCGGAATAGCCTACACATTCAGTGTATTCAATACGCTTTACCCTGATTTCTGGACAAAACAAGGATTACATTCTCACGTCTATTTTGAAACAGCCGGAGTAATTATTGCCTTTCTGTTGCTCGGTAAGTTCCTTGAAGAAAAAGCAAAATCCAATATCACATCTTCTATTAAAAAACTGATGGGACTACAGCCCCAGTCGGCAACAGTAGTGTTACCCAATGGAAATCAGGTAACCACCCCGATCAAAATGCTCCGTCAGGGAGATATCCTGCTGGTAAAACCGGGAGAGCGTATTCCTGTAGACGGCACACTGGTCTCCGGAAGTTCTTATATCGACGAAAGCATGTTGAGCGGTGAACCGATTCCGGTGGAAAAATCAGTCAACGACCCGGTATTCACCGGTACAGTCAATCAAAAAGGCAGCTTTACATTCAAAGCAGAAAAAGTAGGGAATGATACCTTACTGGCACAGATTATCCGTAAAGTTCAGGACGCCCAATCCAGCAAAGTCCCCATCCAGAAACTGGCAGATAAAGTAGTCGGAATATTTGTTCCGGCAGTCATTGCCTGTGCCTTGACAGCGTTGGTCTGCTGGCTGGTTTTCGGAGACAATAACGGATTCACACAAGGACTGTTAGCCTTTATCACCGTCTTGATTATAGCTTGTCCTTGCGCCCTGGGATTGGCAACTCCGACAGCGATTATGGTGGGAATCGGTAAAGGTGCGGAAAAAGGTATCTTAATCAAAGATGCCGAAAGCCTCGAATCAGCAAAAAAAATCAATTGTGTCGTATTGGATAAAACGGGAACAATTACTGAAGGGAAACCCGAAGTAACCAATATTTTATGGTATGGAAACGAATCGGATACAATAGAAATCTTGATTGCGATGGAATCCCGGTCGGAACATCCTGTAGCCGAATCAATAATTAAATATTTAAGTACCCCAAGCACTAAAAACGACATAGAAATTTTTGACTTCAAAAGCGAAACTGGACACGGGATCAGTGCAAAATACAATGGAAAGACCTACCTTTCCGGAAATTCAAAAATATTTAAAAATTTAAGTATCAATATAGACAATATACTAAAACAAGCAGCCGAAGACTGGGAAAAAGAGGCAAAAACCGTTATCTGGTTTGCAAATGAACAAGAAGCTCTTTGTGTTCTGGCCGTGTCCGATAAAATCCGGGAAACATCTATCGCCGGAATCCGGGAATTACAGGCTATGGGCATTGAAACCGTAATGCTCACCGGAGATAACCGCCACGTAGCCGAAAAAATTGCAAAAGCCTGTGGCATCGACCATTTTGAAGCAGGATTATTACCGGATCAAAAAGAAACCATTGTCGGACAATTACAATCCGAAGGAAAAATAGTTGCCATGATAGGAGACGGCATCAACGACAGTAATGCCCTGGCCCGGGCAGATGTAGGCATTGCCATGGGACAAGGAAGCGACATTGCCATGGATGTAGCCGAAATGACGATCATCTCAAACGATTTAACAAAGATTTCCCAAGCAATCCGGGTTTCGGCCGATACCATCCGGGCCATCCGGCAAAATCTGTTCTGGGCATTCATATACAATGTTATAGGGATTCCTATTGCCGGAGGTATTCTCTATCCTATCAACGGATTCCTCCTCGACCCGACAATAGCAGGATTGGCTATGGCTTTAAGCAGTGTAAGCGTTGTCGGAAACAGTTTGAGATTGAAATTCAAAAAATAATTTTACTAACAATCCTCGCTTTCAACTGTAGACAAAAAATAATATTAAATAATTAAAAACAGAAATGGAACAAAAATTTGCAATGCTATTTGATTTAGATGGAGTCGTTATCGACACAGAAGCTCAATATGATGTATTCTGGAGACAAACAGGAAAAGAATACGGACTCGGAGAAAACATCGAACAGAGAATAAAAGGAATAACTCTTCCGAATATCGTTTCGCAATTTTTATCACATCTCTCTCAGGAACAAATAGATAAGATTCTTCAGGAAAGCAGTGATTTCGAATCCCGGATGGAAATGCCTGTCATCCCGGGAGTACTGGATTTTCTGGAAGAACTGAAACAAAACGGAATAAAAACCGGATTGGTCACCAGTTCGGACGACCGGAAATTACAAGTTACTTTTAAAAATGTTCCGATTAAACCCTATTTCGATACGATTGTTTCGGCCGACCGGATCACACAGGGGAAACCACATCCGATGTGTTACCTTTTAGCAGCAAAAGACCTGGGGATATCCCCCGAAAACTGTATCGTCTTCGAAGATTCTTTTCATGGAATTCAATCCGGAAATGCTGCCGGCATGAAAGTTGTCGGGTTATCCACTACCAATTCCGAGGAAAGTATCAAAGATAAAGTTTGGAAAGTCATCCCGGATTTTAAAAATTTCACCCTGAAAAGTCTGCAATAACTTGCTCGGAACAGAAATAAACAGTAACTTTACCTCCTTAAAAACAACAATTAAATCATATGGAAAAATTCGAAAAGCGTTACGAAAAAGTTCCCGTCTCGATCTTTTCAGATGCGGAAATTGCTTCCGAATTAGTGGCCAAGCAGGTGGCCAATCTGATTCGAGAAAGAGCTAAAAAAGGAGAAAAATGCGTATTGGGACTGGTTGCCGGTTCAACGGCCGTAGGAGTGTATGAAAACCTGGTCAGAATGCATAAAGAAGAAAACCTGAGCTTTAAAAATGTCATCGTTTTTAATATCAACGAATATTACCCGTTGAACAAAGATGAATTACAAAGCCACTACCGTTATATGCATGAATATCTGTTCGACGAAGTGGACATCCTGAAAAACAACATCCACCTGATTCCGGGGGATCTGAAAAAAGAAGACATCCCCGTTTTCTGTATGGAATATGAGAAAAAAATTGTCGAATCCGGAGGCATCGATCTGCAACTCCTTGGATTGGACGGACGTGGACAAATCGGAGCGAACGAACCCGGATCCATGTTCAATTCTCGTACCCGCCTGATTACAATGGACTACAGTACCCGTATGGGAGCTGCAAGTAATTTCTTCGGTGAAGAAAATGTTCCCGCTTATTGCATTACCATGGGTATCGGAACAATCATGGATGCCAAACGCATCATCATCATGGCATGGGGTGAAGGAAAAGCGCGAACTATCAAGAAAATTGTCGAAGGAGATGTTACGGAAATGCTTCCGGCCTCTGTCTTGCAGAACCATCCGAATACCAGTTTTATCTTCGACGATGCATCCTCTGCCGAATTGACCAGAATTAAAACCCCCTGGTTAACAGGACCTGTTAAATGGTCGAACAAACTGACCCGCCGGGCAGTCTTCTGGTTGTGTGAAAAACTGGATAAGCCAATCCTGAAACTTACCGAACGCGACTATAACGACAGCGGTTTGGGCGAACTGGTTGCCCAGTTCGGTCCCGCAAACAAAATCAATATCCGGGTATTCAACGACCTGCAACATACCATTACCGGATGGCCGGGCGGAAAGCCCAATGCAGATGACAGTACCCGCCCCGAGCGGGCTGAACCGTTCCCGAAACGCGTAGTCGTATTCAGTCCCCACCCCGACGATGACGTGATATCCATGGGAGGTACGCTGGCTCGTCTTTCGGAGCACGGACACGAAGTGCATGTGGCTTACCAGACTTCCGGAAATATCGCCGTATTCGATGACGAAGTCACCCGTTTCCTCGATTTTATCCGGGATATCTCCAAAACGTACGGCCTCGACGAAAAGAAAGCGAATGACGCCTACCAGGAAACTTTGAAATTTTTCAAACAAAAAAAAGCCGGTCAGATCGATTTGCCTCAAATCAGCGCTTGCAAAGGGATTATCCGTAGAGGTGAAGCTAAATCGGCCTGTCGTTATCTCGGAATCCCGGAAAACAGGACTCATTTCTTAGACCTTCCATTCTACGAAACAGGTACGGTGAAAAAGAAACCGATCGGAGAAGAAGATATCCGAATCATTGCCGACCTTCTGGACGAAATAAAACCTCATCAGATTTTCGCAGCCGGCGACCTCTCCGACCCTCACGGTACCCACCGTGTTTGTTTTATAGGAATCCTGGAGGCCCTGAAGAAACTGAAAGGCCGTGCATGGCTCAACGATTGCCGCTTATGGCTCTACCGGGGAGCATGGCAAGAATGGGATGTCTCTGAAGTAGATATGGCCGTGCCGTTAAGCCCCGAAGAAAGTCGCATCAAACGGATGGCCATCTTCAAACACCAATCTCAAAAAGATCGTCCTTTATTCCCGGGAACCGATCCACGTGAATTCTGGCAACGAGCCGAAGAACGAAATATCGCAACTGCCGTAAAATACGACAAGTTGGGAATGGCTGAATATCAGGCAATCGAGATGTTTGTAAGGCATCATTTTGAAAACGACTGATAACAAGTAAACGGTACACGGTAAAGGTGGAACATGAGACAAATTTACCTCCACCTGTGTACCGTGCACCATTTACCGTGTATTATTAACGTCACTATCTATTGCTATTGACAATCACTTTTGTAGTCCACTTTCCGGTATGTAATATATATATACCTTTTTTGAACACACCTTTGAGGATAGTTTTTTCGCCTACCGTTACCGGTTGTTCTGTCAGTTTACGACCAGTAACATCGGATACCGAAATATTTATCCTGCCGCCATGGGCATTTTGACTATGTAAAGAAACAATAATTCTTCCTTCTTTGTCAGTATAAGCCAGGAAACGGTCACCGGCTTCCACATCCGTCAGATGAGTCGCAGAGAAAGAACGGAAAACAATACTGAAACGGTCGGTGACAGGCGTACTGCCGGCGGAAAAATCATATTTTCCCCCATTGCAAAGGTCAAACTCGACCCCTCGTAACCGGTCACGCAAAAATACACCCAGCGTATCAAGATTTTGTATTTTTTTAGCATGGAAAGAGAAGATTCCGCTTTGATAGGTCTGAAAACCGATGGGAATCTCCATTCCCCCTTCAATAGCATGTAATCCATTAATAACCAGTTTATTGTGTTCAAGCAAACCGCTTTTATCGAGTGATGTAAGTGGCAATGTGAAAATTTCCACACCGGTATTGGTGAACATCTTATCGCTATCGTAGGTATCGAAACCATATTTAGCTTTCGGGTCGGCGTAAATTACCGTTTCGTCGGTATTTGTGTCTCCTGTAACGGCAAGACGTAATAAAGGGCGTTCATCGTGATTCCCGACTCCCTGAGCTTTCAATATATTTTTCTTGTTGCTGGCATGGGAACGGTCGCTGTTGGAAAATGTTAATGTTCCGGTGGATTGTCCGTCTTTCAACCGCACCCAAAAGGCCTGCATAGGCGGGATGTATGCCACCAGGGAGACGTCGATTATCTCATCTTCCCATCCGGGAGCAACCGAGATATTCCCGGAAGCATTGTACGTCCAGAATTCATATTCTGCCTTTTTGGTGCGATACCAAATCGTGCTATAAACATTGGCAGCGCTTGCTGTGGCAGATGTCCATTGCCAATAAGAAGGGAACGGATTACCTACCAAGTTGAAACCTTGTTTGGGAGCGCTGTTATTCGTGCGTTGCAAAACAGGTGCAATTTGATTGCCGTTGGTAAATTTACCGGTAAAGCAGGCGGCAATATCTTCATTTTCGGAATAAGCCGTATATCCCCTACCGGTTTCAAACGTTCCTGTTGCATTATGCCATATATAGGCCTGAGGTTCGTTGTAATATTGGACACGGTAGGATGTTAATGCTTGGCCTTGTGCATCTTTACCCAGCGAACGATCCACATCAGGCATAGTGTTACCACCCTGTACGGGACTGCTCACATACCAGTTTCGTCCTTTCTCCAGGTTGTGTAAAACACGGGCTTGACCGATATCATCCGTACCATTATTGAGAAACGAAGCATTGTCGAGCAAGGAAAATACATTCGCCCGAGTCATTCTACCGGCACCTATGGTGAACGATATACTGGGATGCACCGTAATACTGTCCATATCCACATCTATATTCTGTTCACAATTAGCCTTTATGTGAACCACCGAATGGGCAGGCGGAAGAATATTGTCCGACAAATAATCTTCCCATTTATCGTATTCGTTCCACTTACCGGGTTTGATAAATACCGTAGGATAGAAGGCAAACGGTTTCCCAGTGGTAATGTATTTTTCGATAGAATTATCTGTTGTGATGTCCACATACTTTACCGGATGTGCCTTGGTTTTAACCACGATCTGGTCGTTACTTACGCTCATGGTATCTACCGGATTTGCACCGAATAACACCTCAAACGGCATGGGTATCCCGGTATTGTACGACGGCGGCGGCAAAAAGTTATGACCCGTAATGGTAATTTGTGTATTACCGTTTACAGGCGCTTTATCGGGCGATACGCCGGTTATCGTCATAGGAGCGCGATAGAAATATTTTTTAGCAAACAAATGTCCATTACTTACAGCGTCGAAAAATATTTCCACATCCACCCAACCTTCGTTCCAGGTAGTATTGTGTTGACCATTCCATACAGTAGAAAGATTTACGGCGGGCGGCGTACAGGTAATAATACTGTCGTTTACAACCGTAACGTTAGTACTATTTAAGTTGCCAAACTTAATGATCGTCGAAGAAGCACCATTCTGAAAGCCTTTTCCCTTAATGGTAACAAGTCCGTTTGTATCAATACCATAAGGAGCTCCTGTTGTACTGCTGCCGGTATATACGCCCCCTGTGTTCGGTCCGATCGAAGGCACAATCTCTTTAATCACAACACTGAAATAAGATACCTGAAAGTTTCCTGTAAGTTTGTTTATCGATTTTGCCAGGCAAAAATTGCCATAGTCTGTCGTAGAATAACGGTATACTGTAGTGAGCGGAACAACCCGAGAAGTCGGATTTCCCTGATTGTCGGTCTCATATATCAAATTTGCCGGTTGCGGCGCAACAAGCGTGAAGGTAAAAGTAGTTACTCCCGGAGGCAGCATAAAACCGGACAGTCCGTCGGCAGAGCCTGCTATTGTACGATACGGGTCCGAAATATCCATAGCCGTCATCACCACTTCGCCCACAACGCCACCGTTGGAATTGACAGCCGTTACTCCTGACGATTCCTTAAAGGTAAAACCTGCATCAAATCCCAGATTGAGATACATTTCACTAATCGTTGCAGCGTTCTTATTTTCAATTGTAAGGCTAACCGCTATTTCCTCGCCCGGCCCATAAGAGTCATGGTTGATTACGGGTTGCGAAAGTATCAGATTTGACTCCACCAGAACCCATTCGGCATTGAATATCGTAAGGCTATCAAGCGTTTCCCGGTCACTGCTTTTTAATAAACAATGTACGGAATTTTGTCCATTATTCGACAAGCGGTCATACTCAATCTGAGCACGGTTGGAAAAATCGCGGGAGCCTCCGACAGGAACAGTATTACCGTTGATTAATGCTGTCGCTGTAATGCGGACGGTAGATGTACAAGGAATTTGCAGGCTGTCGATAATCAAGGTACGATTTCCGCCGTAATTCGGGTTGATGAACAAATGATTACCATCAAACATATTCTTGGCATTGACCGTATCTAATCCGAGACTTTCCCCTTTCCAGGTCAAGCCGTCAGGCAATACATCCCTGAAATTCACAAATTTATTTGTAAAATTGGTATTTGTAATATAAAATGAATATTCTACTTCATCGCAAGTGGTAATATTTTTTTCTTTCACCTGCTTGGTAAATGACAAGCCGTCTTCGTTAATTACAGGAGCAGGCGCAGGCACCTTGGGCGAAGACAGCGAAAACGGACTAATAAATATCCTCTGCGGAGCAAAAGTATTTATTTTACCGGTAATAGTATATTCTATTATCACCGTTTTTACAGGCTTTTCGAACACGACATTCAACTTGCCGTTGTTATCCGTGTCACTTCTCCATCCGTTACGGTTTACCGTAGCCGTTTTACCGCTGATAGTAAAGCCGGCGGATCTGGCATTAGCATAGCTAAGCACGGGACGGATATCATCCAATACATTGCCGCATTGGCCTGTAATGCTCACCCGGTCTCTTTGTTCGTACCATTCATCCAAACCCGATATAAAAAATTCGGGTAATACGGGATGATTAAATTCGATGGTGACGGTTACCTTACTTGCATTCAAAATGCCACCCAAACGTTCTATCTCGATACCGTTATACGGACTGGTAACAACGCGTGGGAAAGTGTTGTTTGCTTTTACCTGATTATCATATACAATTTTGGTAGCAACCACCTGAATGTTGTCGTTTAAATCCTTTGCAGGCTTGGAAAGAGTTTTAGAACCTGCTCCGTTTAAATTGTTGTTTGTACGCGTCCACTGACTCCAATCAAAAGTCTTTTTCCCTTTAAATTCCTTGTCGGTACTATTTACGCAGGGGAAGATATTTTGATTGAAAGCAAAAGTAACATAGGTAATTTCGTTGGTAAAAGTATAAGCACACTGTAACTCGCCGTTAAGATACTTCATTGGAATAGCTTCCTTAAAAATATTTTGTGCAATATCGCCGGGCGAATCGGCTATAAGCATAAAAAACTCATTTTGAGGAAGAAGTAAATCGTACATTTCGAACATCTCAGATGAACTGGCGCTCGAACGATTGTCTTGAAGAGCCACCATCAAAGGTATGGATCGATTACCGTTGGTTGTTTTTTTCATTATCCAGGTACGCTTGAATACATTAGAAAATTTGTAGCAATCATCCTGTGGAACAGATTTAAAACCTGTTGAGCCGTCGTGTCCCCATACAACCACTTCTTTATCGTAATCGAAACTACCAAGATTACTTTTACCGTCTTTCGAGAGACTGGTACCCGCAACCCCTACATGGAGCATCGAATTAAATTCGGTAGAATGTGCCTGAGTGTTGTAAAAATCACTGTTATCATCACGGCCAATAGCCGCCACATTGTTGTGATAATTCTTTTCGAAGACACCGTTTTGTCCATCCCAAATAACCATACCATCCGAAAATTTGTAACGGAATTTTCCGCCATAATCTGCCATTTTAAGGGTAACGCCATATTTAAGAGATAAATAGGAATTTATCCTTTCGGTTTCTTCCAACGAAAGCTCTCCCTCATAGAAAATCACTTCACCGATATTTCCTTTCAGTGCGCGACCACGATAGGCAGCGGCGCCAATCGATGCATATTGATTAAAAGCAACGCGAGCTCCACGAGCAACATTATAATTGTCATTATTATTCCCGGTACCCTCCCTGCTCACATCTGAAATTTCATACTTACCGTTTATACCGAATTTCAGAGTATCGTTTTGTGCCTGGTCGTAATTGTATCGCAGATAATACGACATAATAAGGGTCGAGTTCGGGTCGAACATACTCTGAACACCCACTACACCGTCTCCATTGGCATTCTGGTCATTATGGGCCATACCGTATTCAGCATAACGAAAAGAACGCGTACCGTTAGGCTGGGCATTTACTCCAATAAGAGGATCCATCAAGCCTGTAGCCTCATAGCCGGGTTCATTTCCCCTTCCGAATCCAAGCATGTAGGTCGCATCGTCGTTCGGGTTAATTTCGGGAATCATAGCCATAATCATTGTAACGCGATCGGGAACTTCTTTGTCAAAGATTTTTGTAGCAGCCGTATTGGAGTTTTTCACCAGATACTCCGCAGCAACAGTATTGGAGGGGTTATTTTCACCGCGACGATGGAAAGTAACGCCCGCATTATAGTTCAGAGACGGAACAATGGAGTTCCAGCCGGGACGGTTGGAAAAGTTCTGACCGGCAAGATATTCGTATTTTGGGAAATAAGTACCGCTAGAACCTGCCCCGGGAACAATACTGGTCCAGGAATTTACGCTTGACTCACGCAGTAAACCATCTCTTTCCGACTGGGCGATATCAGGTTGACCTGCACCTGAATTCCAAGTACCGCCCCTGC
>JAITTA010000116.1 GCA_031287395.1 Dysgonamonadaceae bacterium
TTTTACACCTAAAAATTGTATTCATGAAAGACATTAAGCAGTACATTGAAGAAAACAAACAGCGATTCCTTGATGAATTATTTGAATTAATCCGTATTCCGTCCATCAGTTCCGAAGAAAAACATAAACCGGATATGATAAAAGCCGCCGAGTATTGGAAAAAACTCCTTTTAGAAGCTGGGGTCGATAAAGCAGAGATCATGACAACAACCGGAAATCCGGTAGTTTATGGTGAAAAGATCATCAGTCCGTCACTTCCTCCGGTTTTAGTTTACGGTCATTACGATGTGATGCCGGTCGATCCGTTGGATTTATGGAAAAGCAATCCGTTCGAACCGGTCATCCGGGATGAAAAAATTTATGCTCGGGGAGCCGATGATGATAAAGGGCAAAGTTTTATACATGCCAAAGCATTCGAATACATGATACGCACAAACAATCTGCCATGCAACGTCAAATTTATGTTTGAAGGAGAAGAAGAGATCGGATCTCCGGCACTGGTAAAGTGGAGTGCAGATCAGAAAGAATTGTTAAAAGCCGACATTATCCTCGTTTCCGATACCGGGATGATAGCACAGGATATTCCTTCCATTACCTGTGGTTTACGCGGTCTCGAGTATCTTGAAGTAGAAGTAACCGGGCCTTGCCGGGATTTGCATTCGGGCCTTTTCGGCGGAGCCGTAGCTAACCCCATCAATATCCTGGCTAAAATGATCGCGTCCATGCAGGATGAAAACGGGCACATCACAATCAAAGGTTTTTACGACGATGTGGAAGAGTTGAGTGCGTTCGAACGTGAAGAATTGAATAAGGCGCCATTCAGCCTGAGTGAATACAAAAAAGCACTGGATATTGACGAAGTATGCGGTGAAGCCGGTTATACGACTACGGAACGTACAGGAATCCGACCAACATTCGATGTATGCGGAATTTGGGGCGGCTACACCGGAGAAGGAGCTAAAACAGTGATTCCATCGAAAGCATATGCTAAAATATCCATGAGACTGGTTCCTCATCAACAACACGAGAAAATTGCAGAATTATTTGCTACACACTTCGAATCAATTGCTCCCCCGTGTGTAAAAGTGAAAGTAACTCATCTCCACGGAGGAGAAGCGTATGTTTCACCTACCAGTTCTCCGGCATATCAAGCTGCAGCACAGGCGCTCGAAACCACATTCGGGAAACGCCCTGTTCCATTCCGCAGCGGAGGAAGCATCCCCATTATTGCAACTTTCGAAAAAGTTTTAGGAATCAAATCAATATTGATGGGGTTCGGTCTGGAAAGCGATGCGATTCATTCTCCCAACGAAAATTTTCCTTTGTACAATCTATTTAAAGGAATAGAAACAATTCCTTATTTTTACCGGAATTTTGCAAAATTATTGAAAGATTAACAACTGTTTCACTTTTCCGGCATTTCAATCGCAGGGAGAAATCCACAAGTTCTCCCCTGCAATTGGAATGAATAAAAAATAATGGATTTGAAATAAAAAAACATTATAGGCGAATAGGGTGTTTATTATAAAGAATATTAAAGAATTCATAATATGGATACTTCAAAAATTGTCGCTTTATTAGGAGAACAGGCCGGGTTTTATCTCAATCATGAATGCAAAACCATTGACAAATCTTTGATTCATGCACCGTCTCCCCAAATTATTGAACAAGTTTGGACCGAATCGGACAGGAATTTACCGACGCTAAATAACCTTCAACGCATACTCAGTCACGGGAGATTGGCAAACACGGGATATCTCTCCATCCTTCCTGTCGACCAGGGAATCGAGCATACGGCAGGAGCTTCGTTTGCACCGAACCCACTTTATTTCGATCCGGAAAATATCGTAAAACTGGCCATTGAAGGAGAATGCAATGCCGTTGCATCGACTTTTGGGGTATTGGGTGCAATTGCGAGGAAATATGCGCACAAAATCCCCTTTATTGTGAAAATAAATCACAATGAATTGATGACTTATCCGAATTCGTACAACCAGATTCTGTTCGGAACGATCAAAGAAGCCTGGAATATGGGAGCTGCAGCAGTGGGAGCGACTATTTATTTCGGTTCGGAAGAAAGCCGGAGGCAGATGATCGAAATTTCCGAGGCATTTGAATATGCACATGAATTAGGCATGGTTACCATCCTGTGGTGTTACCTGAGGAATGATGCTTTCAAGAAAGACGGTACCGATTATCATGCAGCAGCCGATATGACCGGACAGGCAAACCATCTGGGGGTCACGATTCAGGCAGATATTGTCAAGCAGAAATTGCCTGTCAACAACGGAGGGTTTACAGCCATTGGTTTTGCTAAAACAAATCCGGAAATGTACAATCAATTAGCGACGAACCATCCGATCGATTTATGTCGTTATCAAGTAGCCAACGGATACATGGGACGCGTGGGATTGATTAATTCCGGAGGAGAATCGCACGGAAAATACGACCTCCGGGAAGCGGTCATCACTGCAGTTGTAAATAAACGCGCCGGGGGGATGGGACTCATCAGCGGACGAAAAGCTTTTCAGAAACCCATGAAAGAAGGTGTGGTGTTATTGAATACTATTCAAAACGTTTATTTGGATAAAAGTATCGGCTTGGCATGAATCCATCCGAAAAACAATGATCGTTACAAGTTAAAGTATTGTAAAAAGTATTTATTATTGTAATCTTCGTATCTCTATTTTATTATTATTGATCTTTTTTGTCGAAAATTTTTTGTTTTCTTCCTTGCTGATTCGGGTAATATGGCGTACGATGTTAATCCGGTCTGCGAGGTCTGCTGTAATTATTTGTTCGGTTTCTAACATACGGAGTGTTTCCGTCCATGAAATACGTCTGATAATTTTTCCTTTGTTTTTAGTTTTCATATTCAATAATTTTTACTACATTTGTCCTATACAAAATTTATTTCCGTAAAGTTACTATTAAAATTTTAAGTAACAATGAAATTTTTGTAAAATTATTAATTTTTTCCTGTAATTTATAATAATTCTAAATAATGTTTTCACAAAGATTAGTTGAAACAATAAGAAAAAGGGGACTTTCAAGGTACAAAATTGCACAAGATACCAAAATTACAGAAGCTACGTTATCCAATTACAGTAACGGAAAAGTAAATCCTAGTCCTTCAATCGTCAAACAATTGGCTGATTATTTGGGAGTTGATTACAATTGGTTATTAACAGGTGAAGGAAATGGCGAAATTTTGACCGGTTCAAATATTCTTGCAGATTCTACCTCTACTTACAGAGCAAGGAAGAAGAAATATTCGAAAAACGATTTAAACAGCATTATCGATTATTTTGAATCCCAGTTAAAAACAAAGGATACTATAATTAAGAATCACATGGAAGATTTATCCGTTCGGATGACCTCCATTGAAAATAAACTGGATTTATTGTTTCAGGTATCCAAACTAGGAAAAAAATAAAAAAATCTATACTTTTGTCCTTTGAAATGACAAACTGCTTTTTCTTATGGACAATCAATTACAGATTTACAATACATTAAGTCGTACAAAAGAAATATTTTCACCTCTTCATCCACCTCGTGTGGGTTTATATGTGTGTGGTCCTACGGTTTACGGGGATCCGCATTTGGGGCATGCGCGCCCTGCTATTACGTTCGACATCCTGTTCCGTTACCTTACGCATCTCGGATACAAAGTGCGTTATGTCAGGAATATCACCGATGTGGGGCACTTGGAAAACGATGCGGATGCAGGAGAAGATAAAATAGCTAAAAAAGCCCGGCTGGAACAATTGGAACCAATGGAAGTGGTACAATATTACCTCAATCGTTACCACAAGGCAATGGATGCTCTGAATGTGCTTCCGCCCAGCATCGAACCTCATGCCAGCGGGCACATCATCGAACAAATCGGCCTGGTAAAAGAAATCCTGGATAAAGGATATGCTTATGAAAGCCAGGGATCGGTCTATTTTGATGTTCCCAAATACAATCAGGATTACAAATACGGTGTCCTTTCCGGTAGAAACATTGAGGAAATGCTCAGCACTACCCGGGAACTGGACGGACAAGAGGAAAAACACAATTCCGTGGACTTTGCATTGTGGAAAAAAGCGTCTCCCGAACACATCATGCACTGGCCATCGCCCTGGAGTGAAGGGTTTCCCGGATGGCATCTCGAATGTACGGCTATGAGTAAAAAGTATCTGGGCGAGGTTTTTGATATCCACGGAGGAGGAATGGATCTGATTTTTCCACATCATGAATGTGAAATTGCTCAATCGGTGGCTTCTACCGGACACGAAGGAGTCCGGTACTGGATGCACAACAATATGATCACCATCAACGGGCAGAAAATGGGTAAATCACTTGGAAATTTCATCACTCTGGAAGAATTTTTTACAGGAAATCATCCCGTGCTAACCCAGGCTTATGCACCAATGACCATCCGCTTTTTTATTCTCCAGGCTCATTATCGCAGTACGGTCGACTTCAGCAATGAAGCGCTCCAAGCATCCGAGAAAGGATTAGCCAGATTGATGGAAGCATATAAAAATATTGAAAAATTAAAATCCATTCCCATCCAAGAGACCAACGACTCCTCAAATGATAACGATAATCATATAAAAAATATCGAAACAGGTTGCTATGAGGCAATGAATGATGATTTGAACACTCCTATCGTTATTTCTTATCTTTTCGAAGCGACCCGCATTATTAATTCGGCTTTAGCAGGAGAAAAAATCCTTTCGGAAAAACAGATAACAGATTTAAAGAATCTATTCGAAACTTTCCTTTTTGACCTGATGGGAATAAAAGACGAATTGAAAGACGGAAATGCCTCCTACGAATCGTTTGCCAAAGCAATCGACATGTTACTCGACATACGTCTACAGGCGAAACAAAACAAGGATTGGGCTACATCCGATAAAATCAGGAACGAATTAACGACCCTCGGCTTTGAAATCAAGGATACCAAAGACGGTTTTGAATGGAAATTAACCAAATAAATGTAACTTCATTTTTAATTATTAATTATTTTTAAATGTACCAACCTGAAATTCGACTCACGGCCGACGGTTCCCATACACTTTTCATCCCGGAAATGGACGAACATTATCATTCCGTTAACGGAGCCATTCAAGAATCGATGCATGTGTTTATCGATGCCGGCTTAAGGCAATGTCAAAAAAAAATAATCCGGATACTGGAGCTTGGTTTCGGGACCGGTTTAAATGCTTTTTTATCATATATTGAATCAAAAAATACAGGTATCCAGATTTATTATACCGGTCTCGAAAAATATCCTATCCCAACCGGTTTGATTGAAAAACTAAATTATGGGAAATTAAATTCTCAGGAAAATGGGATATACCTGGAAATACACCGGTGTACATGGAATATTCCCGTACGGATTACCCCGGATTTTATTCTCGAAAAAATAAATGTCGATTTTCCGGATTTCGATTTCCCGGGAGGATACGACGTCGTTTATTTCGATGCTTTTGCTCCCGATAAACAAACCGGAGTGTGGACGCAGGAAATATTCGATAATCTATTTTCCTGCATGAATTGCGGTGGAATACTAACTACCTATTGCGCTAAAGGAAGTGTCCGCAGGATGATGATACAGTCGGGTTTTAAAGTCGAACGGATACCGGGACCTCCGGGAAAAAGACAAATGCTCAGAGCACAAAAACCTCCCAAACATAC
>JAITTA010000120.1 GCA_031287395.1 Dysgonamonadaceae bacterium
CGATTCGGAAGGTTCTACCCGGAGTGCCAGATTTTTGTCCAACTCTTTCATCAACCGGTCATAAATATGCCTTGAAGTAACGTATTTGCCGTCTTTCCCAAAGAATGGGGAATCATTGATGGTAAACAGCATCGACATGGTTGGTTCGTCGATAGCGATGGGAGGCAAAGCCTCCGGATATTCCGGATCGGTAATCGTATCTCCGATTTCAAAGTCTTCAATTCCGATCAGGGCGCAAATATCTCCGGATTGGGCGGATACTACTTTGGTGCGTCCGAGTCCTTCGAACACATCCAATTCTTTGATCCTTGATTTCCGGATACTGCCGTCACGTTTGCAAAGGAGTACATCCATTCCTTCGCGTAATTCTCCGCGATGGATACGTCCTACGGCAATGCGTCCCACATAATTGGAATAGTCTAAGGAGGTGATTTGCATCTGAGGAGCGCCTTCCAGCATTCTTGGGGCAGGAATGTGTTCTGTTATGGCATCGAGTAACGGATAAATATTTTCCGAAGGAGTTTTCCAGTCGTCTGACATCCAACCCTGTTTGGCAGAACCGTAAATAGTCGGGAAGTTCAATTGTTCTTCATCGGCTCCCAGGTTGAACATGAGGTCGAAAACCATTTCTTCCACTTCTTCGGGCCTGCAGTTGGGTTTATCAACTTTGTTAATGACCACAATAGGTTTTAAGCCCAGATTGATGGCTTTTTGCAATACAAAACGTGTTTGGGGCATAGGGCCTTCGAAAGCGTCTACAAGCAACAGGCAACCGTCTGCCATATTCAGTACCCGTTCCACTTCCCCTCCAAAGTCGGCGTGTCCCGGAGTATCAATGATATTGATTTTTGTATCTTTGTAATCAATGGAAACGTTTTTAGCCAAAATAGTGATTCCACGTTCTCTTTCCAGATCATTGCTGTCCAGGAACTGATCCAGATCGGTTTTGTCATCGCGGAATAGTTTCCCTGCTAACAGCATTTTGTCTACTAAAGTTGTTTTCCCATGATCGACATGGGCAATAATTGCAATATTCCTTAATTTCTGCATGATTTAATTATTGTTTTCAACACAAAGACACAAAATTGCTGTGTTTTATTCCTTCTTTGTGTCTTTTTATTTAAAAATCTGTCTTTTTATTTTGAAATTGCCAAAAAAAACTCCGATAGTAGTCGGGTTATAAACTACAACGGAGGATTTTCTCATATTTTTATAAATCGAGTGCAAAATTATAAAAAAAAAGGATATCTTTGCGAGAATTTTATGAACTTGCATAAGAATTTTCTTTAATCTAAATAATAAATATTCATGGATAAACTAAAATGTTGGCTTGCAGCCATTGTTATGCTCATGACATCCGGAATGAGCTTGTTTGCAAGCGAGGTCGATCTGGCAATTCCCGATTTACGTGAAGGAACTTTTCATATTTTCGGCGCCGAAATGACCTCATGGAATTTTCTTTTTTATGGAGCTTTAATTATTGCAGGCACGTTAGGCTTCAGTTTGTTTTTGTTTCATCAGATTAAAAAATTGCCTGCACACAACTCCATGTTGAAGATTGCGGGCATTATTTATCAAACGTGCAGCACTTATTTGAAGCAACAAGGGAAATTTTTGTTGATGTTGTTTGCTTTGATTGCAGCTGTACTCTGTTTGTACTTTTTCGGATTGTTGGGTAAACCGGTTACGGTTGTTCTTCAGGTACTGATGTTTTCCATTGTCGGGATGGGAGGTTCTTATGCCGTAGCCTGGTACGGGATTCGTGTAAACACGTATGCCAATGCCCGTACAGCCTTTGCTTCACTGAAAGGTAGGCCTTTGGATGTGGTCAATATTCCGTTGCGTGCCGGAATGAGTGTCGGTTTGTTTTTGATATCTCTGGAATTAGTGATGATGGTCATTATCCTGTTGTTTGTTCCGCGTGAGATTGTAGGAATCTGTTTCCTTGGATTCGCTATCGGGGAATCTCTAGGAGCCAGTGCTTTGCGTATTGCCGGAGGTATCTTTACGAAAATTGCCGATATCGGTTCCGACTTGATGAAAGTAGTTTTCAAGGTCAAAGAAGACGATCCTCGTAATCCTGGGGTGATTGCCGACTGTACCGGGGATAACGCCGGAGATAGTGTAGGTCCTACTGCCGATGGATTTGAAACTTACGGGGTGACCGGAGTGGCTCTGATCACGTTTATTACTTTGGCGGTTGCAGATCCTGCGGTCCAGGCGAAGTTGATCGTTTGGATTTTTGGTATGCGTTTCCTGATGGATTTTCTTTCCGGATGTTCTTTCTTCATCAATCAATTAATTTCTAAAAAATTATACGGCGACAAAAAAGAATTTGACTTTGAATCTCCTTTGATGCGTTTGATCTGGATTGCTGCCATTCTTTGTGTTTCTGCTACTTTCTTTATGAGTCACCTGTTGTTAGGAGATATGAACGATACGACTTTATGGTGGAAATTAGCTGTTATTATTAGTTGCGGGACATTAGCTGCCGTGTTGATTCCCGAATTTACAAAAATATTTACCAGTTCGAAGTCCAAACATGTACATGAAGTGGTAACCGCATCCCGTGAAGGCGGACCTTCTTTGAATATCCTTTCCGGTATTGTGGCAGGTAACTTCAGTGCATTCTGGACAGGCTTGTTAATCGTCGCTTTGATGGCTGTTGCCTATTTTACCGTCGGGATTGGGGAAGGGTTCAGTTCTATCATGCCGAATCATGCTCCTGTATTTGCTTTTGGACTGGTTGCTTTCGGATTTTTATGTATGGGTCCTGTGACCATCGCGGTGGATAGCTATGGTCCTGTGACGGACAATGCCCAATCGGTATTCGAACTTTCCCAGATCGAACAGATTCCGGATGTAAGTGAAGAAATTGAAAAAGACTTTGGTTTTAAACCTGATTTTGAGCACGGGAAACACTACCTGGAAGCGAACGACTCTGCGGGGAATACTTTCAAAGCGACTGCCAAACCGGTATTGATTGGTACGGCTGTTGTAGGTGCAACAACCATGATTTTTTCCATCATCCTTTTGTTGGAAAGAGTCGGATTATTGCATTTGTCATTAACGGATGCTCCGGTTATCCTGGGTTTGATTTGTGGTGGGGCGGTGATTTTCTGGTTCAGCGGCGCCTCGATTCAGGCTGTAACTACAGGAGCTTATCGTGCGGTAGAGTTTATCAAACGGACTTTCAATCTGGAGAATACGGAAGCAAATGCGGAAGACTCCAATACAGTGGTAAGGATTTGTACCCAGTATGCTCAAAAAGGGATG